>JAEZKH010000028.1 GCA_023415515.1 Actinomycetes bacterium | reverse complement strand
TCCTCGGTCACCTTGCGGGCCCGGTACTAGATGGTCTCCAGGTCGTCGAACTGCGGCTTGAGCCCGTCGACGTGGGCGTCCAGCCGCGGATCCTGCCCTTCACTGTTGGCGAGCTCGTCGAAGAGCGCGTCGATACTCTCGGGCCGGGTTGCCATGGCGCGCAACGTGTCCAGCGCGCTGACGTTGCCCGAGCCTTCCCAGATGCCCATCAGCGGGGCTTCCCGGTACAGCCGCGGCATTCCGGACTCCTCGACGTAGCCGTTGCCGCCGAGGCACTCCATCGCCTCTGCGGCATGGCCGGTCGAGCGCTTACACACCCAGTACTTGCTCGCGGCAAGGCCGATGCGGCGGAACAGGGACTCCCACTCGTCGCCGCGCACCGCACGGTCGGTGGCACCCGCCATCCGCATCGCGAGAATCGTCGCGGCTTCCGCCTCGACCGCGAGATCGGCCAGCACGTTGCGCATCAGCGGCTGGTCGATCAGGTAGGCGCCGAAAGCCTTTCGATGCTGGGCATGGTGGATTGCCCGCGTCAACCCGGTCCGCATGCTGGTCGCGCTGCCCAATGTGCAGTCCAGCCGAGTGAGGTTGACCATCTCGATGATGGTCGGCACGCCCCGGCCCTCTTCGCCGACCAACCACGCCGTGGCGCCGTCATATTCGACCTCCGAGGACGCGTTGGCGTGATTGCCGAGCTTGTCCTTCAGACGCTGCAGGAACATGCGGTTGCGGCTGCCGTCGGGAAGGACACGCGGGAGGAAAAAGCACGAAAGCCCGCCCGGGGCCTGGGCGAGCACGAGGAAGACGTCGCACATCGGCGCCGAGGTGAACCATTTGTGTCCGGTGAGGCTGTAGCTGCCGTCGGCGTTGGGGGTGGCCTGCGTGGTGCCCGCCCGCACATCGGAGCCGCCCTGCTTCTCGGTCATCGACATACCCGCGGTGATACCGACTTTGGTGTCAGGCACCTTCAGTTCGGGATCGTAGGAGCGGCTGGTCAAGAGCGGCTCGTAGATGTCGGCGAGTTCTTTGTTGAACCGCAGGGCCGGGACGACGGCGTAGGTCATCGATATCGGGCAGATGTGGCCGGGCTCGGGCGTCCACACCGAAGTCTTCGCGGCGCGCACCACATGGGAACCGATCCGGTCGTCGGCCCATGGCGCGGCATGCAGGCCGTGACCGATCGCCACCTTCATCAGCTCGTGATAGGCGGGGTCGTACTCGACCTCGTCGACGCGGTGGCCATAGCGGTCGTGGGTGTGCAGGACCGGCTGGTTGCGGTCGGCCAGTTCGCCCCACCGCTGTGCCTGCGCGCTGCCGGACAAGGCACCGAGTTCGGCGACCTCGTCGAGGCCCCACTCCCCGCCTTCGCGGGCCAGCGCCTCGGTGAGCACCGGTGACGATGCGGGATTGAAGTCCTCCAAAAGCGGAGCCTGATTGGTGACGACGTGCGTATCGGGCATGGTTCGAATATTACATTTGTCGGACAGCTGTACAAGAGGTGTAACACGGCTGGCCCGCTACTTGCAGAGGTCGGCGACCTTGTTGCGGCCCTCTTCCCCAGCCGTCAGCCTTGCGGCCTGCTGAGGATCGTCGTTGGTCACCCCGGCGAGCGCGTTGACACCGATGTCTTCGAGGTTGTATGCGAACAGCCGCACCGCTTCGGCCAACTCGGGTGGCGTCTGATCGTCGACCCGGCTCAGCAGATACTCACCGCCGCCGATCAACGCCAACCTCGCGTTGCTGGCCACCGCGGTCTGCGCTGCCGGATCGGGTCCGAGATCGGCATGGGTTTGGAGCTGCACGGCCCTGCTGACCGTGTCGAACGCGGCGCACACCTTCTGCTTGGACTCAGGGGTGGGCTTGGCCGCCTCCTCCTTCTGCGGCCAGGCCAACACGATGGCCCACGCGGCGACGCCCAGGGCGACAAGCGCGATGATCGGCGACAACACGGTCACCAGACGGCTTCCTCCCCCACCGGAACTCGGCGCAGGCTTCGCGCGGGGTCGAGGCGGCACGGGCTGTCCCGGTTCGGTGTCGGCCATGCGGGAATGTTAGCGGCCGCAGCAGCCGCGTCCGCCCTACGACGCGAGGCGAGCGGTCACCACCGCAAGCACCGATTCCGCCGCGGCGAAGAACGATCCGATGTGCGACTGGTTGTCGATGACGTCGAGGGTGGCGTCCGCAACTGCGACGTCGGCGCGCACGTGCGGCACGATCCAGTCTCTGGAGCCCACGTAATATGTTGCCGGACAACGGATCGAAGTCGGATCGATATATCGAGTCGGACGCATCGACCCATCGATCGCCGCGGCGACGGCCAGTGGGTCGTTGCCCTCTTCCATCATCGCCTCGAACGCGGGATCGTTGACACCGAGCGCCCGCCAGAGTGTCGGCCAGTCCCCGTTTCGCAGGTAGCCGGCCAGTGGGCGCAGCAGGCGGCCCACCTCCTCGTCGTGGGCATGCATCGCGTAAGCGCCGACGACGAGGCGGGTCACCCGCTCTGGATGGCGACCGGCCAGGTTGCAGGCCAGCCAGCCACCCCGCGAGTAGCCCCAGACGGTCGCGTGGTCGACTCCCTCGGCGTCCAACACGGCAACGAGATCGTCGGTGACCCCCGCGGCCTCATAGGAGTCGGCGTCGTGGGGTGTGTCGCTGGCGCCGTGCCCTAACGGGTCGATGTTGATGACCCGCCAATGTCGCTTGAGGGTGTCGACGTATCCGTACTTCACCCAATGCCTTGCCGAACACAGCGTCCCGGCAAGGAGAATCAACGGCGGCCCGTCGCCGTCCACGGTGTAGTCGATGACGAATCCACGCGACGACACCTGCACCGGTAGATCACATCACGAACTGACGGCCGCACTCGGTTGATCGTCCGCCGATGGTGTCGACGGCCTCGCGCGTCGCGACTTCGACCAGTGCATCGCGGCGATCATCGCGGCTGCCAGCGCCCAGCCGAGCAGGATGTCGATGACGTAATGCTCGGCGGTGTACACCAGCGCGAACGCCATGATGAGCACGTAGGCGACGAGCAACGGCCGCCAGCCGCGATTGACCCGCTTCCACAGGAAGGCCGCGATCGCCGCCGTCATGCCGGCGTGCAGCGAGGGGATGGCTGCCACGAGGTTGACGCTGGCCTGGCCGGCATCCAGCAGCGCCGAGGCCGTGTGCAGGTTCAACTTGCCCCAACCGCGCCCGACGATCCGCTCCACCCAGGGGTTTGCGCCGTCCTGGCTGGTCTGCATCGCGCCGAGCAGACCGCCGTCGGGCACACCGCGCGCGGACTTGAACATGCAGCGCGGGCCGGACGGGCCGCCGTCGACATCGGCACCGGTGCAGCGGGCCGCGGCCCACGGCGGCGCGGCGGGTACCAGCGCGTAGATCACCAGACCGGCGAACGACAGCCCGACGAACAGTTTCACGAACGCCTTCCACTCGTCGCGGTTCCGGAGCCAGAGGACACCGGCGACGATGTAGGGAAGGATGAAGAAGGACATGTAGACGCTGCTGAGCACCACTTCCCACCATGGGGGATCCGGCTGCTTGAGACGCTCCTGCAGCCACACCGTCGGCATCGTGCCGAAGAACAGCCAGCGATCCACGTCCGCGGGCCACTGCCACAGCGTCGGCCTGCCGACGAGGTCGGCGGCGCCCCTGCTCAGGTCGTAGGCGAGCAGCACCAGGGCGAACGGCAGCCAGTCACGAATGACGTAGAGCATGCGCCTGCCCTGCCCGATGCTGGCGGCCAGCAGGCCGGTCGCGATGTAGAGCAGCACCAACTCACGGTTGAACGCGAACCCGTCGGTGGCGGTGCGGTAGATGACGACGGCCGCCCACACCGCGATCGCGACCCAGCGCGCGACCGTGAGCCACCGTTTACGAAGCGTCGACACAGGTTCGTCGGCGACAGACGTCAACGCAATTGGCGAATCGTCGACCGCTGACACCCTGAGCAGCCTAGTTAACGCACGCGCTACCGCCAGTTCCAGGCTTGTTTGTTCACCAAATCGTGCTGGTCGGAGCTAGTCGAGATGCTCCCGCAGGAAGGCGATGTCGTCCTTGCGGCCCTCGTCGGCCGTCTCACAGACGACGGGCGCATCCGCGGCCTTGACCACTGCAACCAGCAGGTCAGGGTCGATCTTGCCGGTGCCGAAGTTGGCGTGCCGGTCCGCGCCGGAGCCCGCCGCGTCCCGTGAGTCGTTGCAGTGCACGAGATCGATGCGGCCGGTCAGCGCTTTGATGCGGTCGACGGCGTCGACGAGGGCCTCCCCCGCCGCCCAGGCGTGACAGGTGTCGAGGCAGAAGCCGATCCCGGTATCGCCGATGTGGTCCCAGAGCCTGCCGATGGTGTCGAAGTGTCGGGCCATGGCGTGGTCCCCGCCCGCGGTGTTCTCCAGGTAGACGGGCACCTCGGTTTCGAGATACTTGAGTGCCTTGACCCAACGCTCGAAGCCGGCCTCCATGTCGTTGTCGTCGGCGTGCCCGCCGTGCACGATCACCGCGGTCGCATTGATGTCCGCTGCGGCGTCGCAGGTGTCCTGCAGGATCTTGCGCGACGGGATGCGCACGCGGTTGTTCGCCGATGCGACGTTGATGAGGTACGGCGCGTGCACATACAGCGGGATGCTCGCCGACTTCAGCGTGTCGGCGTCCTCACGCGGCTTGGGCTTCTTCCAGCTCTGCGGATTGCCGAGAAAGAACTGCACCACGTCGGCGCCGTCTGCCTGCGCCGCTGCCAGGGGGTCGTCTTGATGGACGTGCGAACCGATGAGCACGGGGTCGAGTCTAGGCGGACACGGCGACATCATCGAACGCGCAGCCACGGCGAAGAATCCCACGGCACCTCGATGTCGCGGTCGGTGCACGTTCCACGCGGCCTCGTCGCGAAAAATGTAGGGAAACACCTGATTGATGTGCAGGTATGGCGTCCGTAGCGTCAGCCCGATGACGACTCCGAAGATCTTCGCGGTCGCGGCGGCTGTGGTCGTCGCCGCCGGGCCGGTTGCCATCCCGTTCACCGCGAGCGCGGAGCCCGCCTGCCTGGATTGGCGGTTCGCCGAGGACGCCCTCTTCGTCGATCTCGACAACGGGGTACACATCGGGGTGCCGTGGCTCGGCGGAACCAACAAGGTCCGCACATCGCCGGCGAACGCGTCCATTCTCCATTCGCCCGACGGCGGCACGTGGCAGGGCGAAATCGAACCGGGCGGCGGGACCTACCAAGGCGACACGATCAAGTTCCGGATCAATTGGACACAGGGCGTCGGCGCCGAGCACCCGATGAGCGCGTTCAGCGGCAAGATCGACCCCAACGGCGTCGCGAGCGGCACCACGGTCAACGAGAAGAACGTGACGAACACCTGGACGGCACAGGGCAAGTTCACCTGCACCGCGCGAGTGGCCGAGCCCGCAGCACCCAAGCCGGCCGATCCCGCCCCACCCGCGCCCGCGGCCAACACCGCGACGATCACCGAGAATGTCGACCTTTACGAACAACCGGGCGGCGTGGGCGATCCCGTCGATTTCGTGGCGAAGGACAGGAAAGTCACGGTGCTGCAGCGCCGGGACGACAACTGGGTGGAGATCTCCAACTCAGGCGTGCCCAACCACGACCGCGGTTGGGTGTGGGGAGACTTCGTCTCCGGATAGCGCCGGACGACCGCAGCACGCGCGCGGTCATCACGTCGAGTGTGGTCGACCACGTCGTGAGCTCAGCCGATCGCGCCGGCAATCAGTTGCGCGGCGGCGGAACGCGCATGCAGCAGGGCGGCGGTGTCGTTGAGCGACGTCGCCAGCGCCGTTGCGCCTTCGAACAACACCATCAGCTGGTTGCCGAGCTCATAGGGGTCGCGTGCGCCCGCCTCCCCGGCCACCGCGACCAACCGCTCGGTGAACCGACGCTTGTGGGCGCGCACCAGATCGTCGACCGTGCTCCACTCACCCGCGGACTCGACGGCGGCGTTGTGGAACGGGCAGCCGCGGAACTTCTCGACCGGTGGCACGTCGAAGATCGCCAGCAGCCGCTCCCGGGGCGCCAGGTCACGGCGATACAGCGGACGCTCCATCGGCGTGCCGGACTGATCGAGCGATCGCAGGTAGTTCTCGACGAGTTCGGTCTTGCTCGAGAAGTGCTGATAAAGCGTTCGCTTCGACACCTTGGCGTGCTGGATCACGGTCTCGACGCCGGTGGCGTAGATGCCGTTGCGATAAAACAGCGTGGCGGCGGCGGACGCGAGACGTTCCCGCGCTCCTCTGCCGCCGCCGACCGCCGATGGGTCGTTGGCCACGCCGCAAAGTATACCGATCGTTACCTGCTGATCCGCCCGGAGTTGTCCTAAGTAAACTGATCGGTGTACTTTCATCAACCGGCGTGGAAGGAAGTTTCAATGAATCGTGTCATGAGTGGGAACCCGGTCCTGGTGACCGGCGCGACGGGGCGGCACGGCAACACCGGCGAGTATCTGGTGGAGCGTCTCCGCGAAGCGGGCTGTCCGGTGCGGGTGCTGGCCCGCACGCTCAGCGAACGCACGGAACGACTCGCAGTCCTTGGCGCCGAGGTCGTCCTCGGTGATCTCCATGATCGCCGAACCCTCCTACCCGCCCTGGACGATGTGGATCTGGCTTACTTCACGTATCCGGTCGATGCAGGCATCATTCCCGCCGCGGCCAACTACGCCTCGGCCGTGCGTCAGGTCGGTCGCCGGCCCCGGACGGTCGTGATGTCGATGGGCCCGTCACACCCCGACAGCCCCAGCAAGCTCGGCCGGGCCCAGTGGCTGGCCGAGGATCTGCTGCAGGCTGTCGGCCTCGACCTGCTGATCCTCCGCGTCGCAGCGCTGTTTCACGAGAATCTCGCTGTGCTGCACGGGAAGTCGATCCGCGAACGCGGGCTCATCCAAAACTCTTTCGGTCCGGGCGAAGTGGCCTGGATCAGCGGTCGCGACGCCGCCGAAGTAGCGCGGGCGGCGCTGCTGCACCCCGAACGCTTCCACGACACCGTCTATTACGCGAAAGGGTCGGAGGCTCTCAGCCACGTCGCGATCGCCTCGCTGCTGACCGCGCTCACCCGCGCCGAGGTTCGCTATCGGGCCGTCACGCGCGACGAGTGGCGCACCGACCTGGAGGAGTTGGCTCGCTCGTCAGGCGGCGATGTCGTCAATCCTGCGATGGCACAGCACATATCGGCCATCGGACAGATGGTCGCGACCGCCGGCCCGACGCTGCCCGCCGATTGCGACGCGCTCGCGGCGCTCATCGACCGCGAGCCCGTCACCATGCAGCAGTTCCTGCAAGACAACATGAACACGTTCGCCGCGCCGGCCGTCCACTAGGCTCCGGCGCTGCGCCTGGTGCCCCATTCGGGCCGCAGGCCGTACCGGAACGGGCGCTCGAAAAAGCCCCGCACCCCTGTCGGGGGCGGGGCTTCTCCGTATCGACTCAGCGGTAGTCGCTGTATCCGTAGTCGTCCAGCGGAACCGCGGCACCGGTGGCCTGGCCGAAATCCGGGCTGTAGTACTGATCCTCGTAGGACGGGATCGTGTACGCGGCGGCCCGCGCCTCTTCGGTCGGCTGCACCTGGATGTTGCGGTACCGGTTGATGCCGGTGCCTGCCGGGATCAGCTTGCCGATGATCACGTTCTCCTTCAGACCCTGCAGCTTGTCGCTGCGGCAGTTGATCGCCGCATCGGTCAGCACGCGGGTGGTCTCCTGGAACGACGCCGCCGACAGCCACGAATCGGTGGCGAGGCTCGCCTTCGTGATGCCCATCAGCACCGGGCGACCGGCCGCGGGCTCGCCGCCTTCGGCGACCACCCGACGGTTCTCGGTCTCGAACTCGCCGCGCTCGGTCAGCGAGCCGGGCAGGAACTCCGTCGCACCCGAATCGATGATCGTGACGCGACGCAGCATCTGCCGGACGATGACCTCGATGTGCTTGTCGTGGATCGACACACCCTGGGCGCGGTAGACCTCCTGGACCTCCTTGACGAGGTGGATCTGCACCTCGCGGGGACCCTGGATGCGCAGCACCTCGTGCGGGTCGGCGGAGCCTTCCAGCAGCTGCTGACCCACCTCGACGTGGTCGCCGTCGGTGAGCAGACGCTCGGTGCCGTCCTCGTGCTTGAACACCTTCAGGCGCTGACGACGCGAGAGCTTGTCGTACACGACCTCCTCGCCCCCGTCGTCGGGAACGATGGTGATCTTGTAGAACTTGTCGCTCTCCTCCACCCGGACCCGGCCGGACACATCGGCGATCGGGGCACGGTTACGCGGAACGCGCGCCTCGAACAGCTCCTGCACGCGCGGCAGACCACCGACGATGTCGGCGCCACCGGTGACACCACCCTGGTGGAAGGTACGCATCGTCAGCTGCGTGCCGGGCTCACCGATCGACTGGGCGGCGACGATGCCGACAGCCTCGCCGATGTCGACCAGCTTGCCGGTCGCCATCGAACGGCCGTAGCACATGGCGCACACGCCGGTGCCCGTGGTGCAGGTCAGCAC
>JAEZKH010000505.1 GCA_023415515.1 Actinomycetes bacterium | reverse complement strand
CTACCAGAACGCCTGCCGCTGGTACCACTTCGACCCCTTCACCCACATCTCCAAAGAACAAGCCACCGTCGGCGCCCTCCGCAAAGCCGCCGGAGACCACGACGTCTCCATCCAAGCGCTCTCCAAGCACGACCACGGCAGTGGCGGTGCATCTGACTGGCAGTCGCAGATGAAAAGGGCCACCGCCAACGTCAGTGGCGACGGCGACTGAACGCCGACTTGCGTCGGCTATGGCCGGCTATGGCATGGCGTTCAGACGGTCGGCGACATCGCGGGGCCGACCGTCTGAGTATTCGTGCAGCTTGTTGCGTTCCACTTTGCCGTTGGCGTTCAACGGAAGCGGCTGATCCCAGAACACCAGTTCCTCAGGCAGCTTGTACTTCGCCAATCCCGCCGACACGAGTTTCTGCGCCACGTCACCGAGCGACATCTCGACGTCGGGCTCGACCACGAGTGCCATGGCGAGCCGCTCACCCGTTGTGGGATCCGGAACCGAATACGACGCACACTCGCGCACACCGGCGATCCTGGCCACGGCCTCGTCGACCTCGGCGGCAGGAATCTTCAATCCGTTGCGGATGATGATGTCTTTCAGCCGTCCGACGATGCGCACCCGCCTGCCGTCGAGTTCGGCCACATCGCCGGTGCGGAACCACTCGCCGTCGAAAGCCTCGACGTCGTCGGCGGCGTCGGTGTAACCGAGGAAGGCGTGCGGCCCGCGGATGCAGCATTCCGCGGGGTCACCGACAGACCCGAGTCGCACGTCGACGTGGTCCAGCGCGACACCGTCGTCGGCGTGCCGGACGTCACGCTGTTCAGTCCGCAGTCCCGACGTGCTGACCGGCACCTCCGATGAGCCGTAGGCTCGCATCACGACGATTCCGAAGTCGTCCTCGGCCCGTTCGACGATGCGCCGGTCGAGCATCGTGCCGCCCAGATAGACAGCGCGCAACGGCATTTCAGCACCGCTCTTGACGGCTTCGTCGAGCAGTCGGTCCAGCAACCGGTCGGGTCCGCCGTACCAGGTGGCTTTCGCCGTGACCAGCAGTTCGCAGGTCGCCGCAGGATCCCAGCGGTCTTCGAGCACGACCGGTGCGGCCAGCATCGGTCCGATGAACAGCGCCTGCAGCACGCCGGTCACCGAGGCCAGCGGGCTGATCAGAAAGATCCGGTCGTCTTCGGTCAGGCCGGCGGCGGCGATGTAGTTCGCCGACGCCTTGCCCAGGGTGCTCAGCGTGTGGATGACGCCCTTCGGCTTCGACGTCGTGCCCGACGTGAAGAGAACGAACGAAGGCTCGTCGGCGGGCCGCTGAGTTCGCCGCGGACCTGTCGAGCCACCCGTGGAATCGGATACGGCGTCGATCCACGCGCACGCCCCGGTCAAGGAGTCGGCGTCCACGGGCCAGTTCGGCGCAACCCCGAAACGCGCCGCGGTGCGGTCGACGATGTCAGCGATTTGCACCGCGCCCGCGCTGCGTGGCACCAGAAGCACGACCGCGTCGATCCGTATCGCCGCATGCACGGCGGTCACGGACTCAACGTCGTTGCCGGCCACCACGACGACGGGTGACGACGCGGTCACGCCCGCAGCCAGCAGCGCCCCGGCCGTCGCATCCACGCGTTCGTCGAGTTCGGCGAAACTGACGTCACCGCCCCTGGTGATCAGCGCAGGCAGATCGGGGTGGCGCGCCGCCGCTGTACGCACCACGTCGAGCGGCTGATCCGACCACCAACCCGCTGCGCGATAACGCGCCCGCAGGGTGTCGGCTCGCCGCTGCGCGTTCCGCAGCAGGTCGGTCGTCATGCGCGCCCTCCGATGCAAATGCCCGTTCTCGACAATGTAAATGTAACCTCTCAGTCATGTCGCCTGATCACAACTCGTCGCGCAACACCTCCTCCATGACTTTCGACGACCAGGTGGCCATCGTCACCGGGGCCGGGGGCGGCCTGGGCCGGTGCCACGCCATTGAACTCGCGCGTCGCGGGGCCCGGGTGCTGGTCAACGACCTCGGCAGCGCCGTCGACGGCAGCGGAGCCTCGATCTCGGCGGCGCAGTCGGTGGTCGACGAGATCACCGCATTCGGTGGCACCGCCGTCGCCAACGGCGACTCGGTTGCGTCGGAGGACGGTGGCGCAGCCATCGTCGCCGCCGCAATGGACGCCTTCGGACGGGTCGACATCCTGGTGAACAACGCCGGGATCCTCCGCGACGCCGCCTTCAAGAACATGACCGCCGAGCAGGTCGACGCCGTGCTGCGGGTGCACCTGTCCGGCGCCTTCAACGTCACCCGTGCGGTCTGGCCCGTCATGCGTGAGCAGAATTACGGCCGAATCATCCAGACCACCTCAGGCACAGGCCTGTTCGGCAACTTCGGCCAGGCCAACTACGGCGCCGCCAAGATGGGCTTGGTCGGCATGATGCATGTGCTCGCCATCGAGGGCGCGCGAAACGGCATCACGATCAATGCCATCGCCCCCATCGCGCGTACCCGGATGACCGAGGACATCATGGGCGAGGCGGGCAAAGCCATGGATCCCGAACTCGTGACACCGGTCGTCGTCTATCTCGCGCACCGCAGTTGCGAACGGACCGCGCACATCTACTCGGTCGGCGCGGGCAAGGTGTCCCGGGTGTTCATCGGGGTGACCAAGGGCATCGAGGACACCGCGTTCACCGCCGAGACCGTGGCCGAACACATCGACGAGATCGACGACCCCGCGACGTTCACCATCCGAGGCGGCCCGACGAAAGTCGAGGTCTAACAGCCCCGGAACCGTGGCTGCCTGCGCTCGGCGAACGCTTGCAGACCCTCCTGCAGGTCCGCCGTTCGCGACACCACCTCCTGCGCCCACGCCTCCTGCTCGAAGGCACGGTCGCGACCGGACTCAGATGACACCGACAGCAGCCGTTTGGTCAACGCCAGCATCACGGTAGGGCCTGCCGCCAGCCGTACCGCGAGATCCTCGGCCGTCCGATCCGTGTCGGTCATGGCGACCACCCGGTTGACCAGCCCGAGCCGTTCGCACGTCGGCGCGTCGACCGGCTCACCGAGCATCAACAGCTCAGTGGCCCTGCGCAACCCGACGATCCGGGTCAGCAGGTGGATCGCACCGGAATCGGGCAGTATGCCGCGGTGCACGAACGCCTGGATCAGGCGGGCCTCCGTCGACATCACCACCAGGTCGCATGCGAGCACCAGGCTCGATCCCGCGCCGACCGCTGCACCCTTGACGGCCGCGACGACCGGTTTGTCACAGCTCAGTACGGAGGCCACCAGCCGCTGCCAGCCCTGCTGCAGCATCCGCGCGATGTCTCCGGGCCGCCGTTCGGCCTGAGGTGTCGGTGGGTCCTTCTGCGCGGATAGTCCGGCGCCCGCACAGAAGTGCCGATCCCCGGCGGCGGTCAACAATACTGCGCGGACTGTGGGATCGGTGTGCGCACGCTCGAACGCATCGGTGAGGGCGTCACGAGCCAACGGCGACAACGAGTTTCCGACATCGACCCGGTCGATGGTGATTCGTTGCACGCCGTCGCCACCCACCGATACGACGATCCCGGAACCCTCTGTGCTCATCTCGCTCCACCTACCGTTAACGGCGTTTCCGCTTTTCGGGTATCTTAATTTCCACTATGGCCCGGCGACGTAGCGGGCCGTCGGCGAAAGGCGCGGAATGTCGGGCAGCGGCCAGATCACCGACGAGGGGTTGGCCCGGCTGCGCGCCACGATCGGCATCGCCGTTCCGCACACGCAACCGCCGCACTATTTCCGGCCAAACGAGGATGCGTTCCGCCATGTCGCCGAAAGCTACGGCGATGCGAACCCGCTGTGGTGCGATCCTGAGTACGCCGCCAAGTCCGTATGGGGTCAGAGCGTGGCCCCGCCGGCCCTCGTCGGCGGCGACACGCTCATCGGCGAGGATGAGGTCACCGAACTCTCCGACTCCGACCGTGCCCTCACGAAAGGTGACCCACTGCGCGGCGTGCACGCCTTCTACGCCTCGTCGTCGCGTGAGTGGTGGGCACCGCTGCGCGCCAATCAACGGGTGTTCCGCCGCAACGCGTTGGTGGCCGCGCTCGACAAGAGCAGCGAGTTCGCCGACCGCGCGGTGCACGAATGGTCGGCCCAGGTGTTCCGCGACGACGACGGCACGCTGCTCGGTGGGCAGTACCGCAACATGATCCGCACCGAGCGCGGCAAGGCACGCGGCCGCAAGAAGTATGCAGCCGTCGAACTCAAAACATGGACGCCCGAGGAGATCTCGGAAATCGACGAGCGGTATGCGAGCGAGAAAGCGCGCGGTGCCGAACCCCGTTGGTGGGAGGACGTGAACGAGGGCGACCCCGTCGGTCCGCTCACCAAGGGGCCGTTGACCGTCACGGACATGGTCTGCTGGCACGTCGGCATGGGCACCGGCATGTACGGTGTGCGACCACTGCAGCTGGCATGGCGCAACCGGCAGCGCATCCCCCGGTTCTACACGCCCAACGAGCACGGGGTGCCCGATGTTCAGCAACGGGTGCACTGGGAGCCGGACGCGGCCCGCAACGCCGGGAATCCCACCACGTTCGACTACGGCCGGATGCGCGAAACCTGGCTGATACACCTGTGCACGGACTGGATGGGTGACGACGCGTGGCTGTGGTCGCTGGACTGTGAATTCCGCCTCTTCAACTATGTGGGTGATCTACACACCATCACGGGAACGGTCACTCGCAAGTACATGGCCGAGGGTGACAGGCCCGCCGTCGACCTGGACCTGGCGGCCACCAACCAACGCGGCGAGATCACCGCACCCGGCCGGGCGACCATCCTGCTGCCCAGCCGGGCGCACGGCCCGGTGCGGCTGCCGGACCCACCCGGCGGAGCCACTGACCTGCAAGAGCTGCTGACCGCGGTGTCGGCCCGGTTCGCCGAGCGCACGACGCCATGACATACGAAAGCGTTCCCGGTCTGCTTGCCGAACAGGACGGTCCCGTACTGGCCCTGACGTTCGACCGGGCCGACCGCCGCAACGCCGTCAACGACGTGATGCTCGACGCGATGATCGGCCACCTCACCGCCGCCGGAGTCGACGAAACCGTCCGGGCAATACGTATCGACGCCGACGGACCCGACTTCTGTGCGGGCTCCGACCTCATCGCCAACAACGCCAAGTCGGAGCGAAAACCACGGGTGGGCAGCACGCAACGCCGGCTACCGAACAAGGCCAACCGGCTGATCCCGCTGATGCTCGAGACGCAGGTCCCGATTGTCGCCGTGGTCCGCGGGTGGGCCGCCGGCCTCGGCTTCCATATCGCGATGGCCGCCGATTTCTGCTTCGCGGCCGACGATGCGCGGTTCTGGGAGCCGTTCATGGCGCGCGGCTTCACCCCAGACAGCGGCGCAGCGTGGCTGCTGCCACGCCTCATCGGGCTGGTGCGTACTCGGCAACTGCTGATGCTCGGTGAGCAGATATCGGGAACCACCGCTGCCGAATGGGGAGTCATCCACTCCGCCCATCCATCCGCTGAACTCGATTCCGCCGCCACCGCGCTGGTGGCGACACTCGCCGCGGCACCCACCGTTGCATTGGGTCTCACCAAATGGCTGGTGCACACCGGCAACGGACTGGATCTCGTCCGTCACCTCCAGAACGAGGCGATGGCTCTTGAATTATCCAGCCGCAGCGACGACTTCAAGGAGGGCCTGGCCGCTTTCCGCGACAAACGCGAGGCGAAGTTCGAGGGCCGATGACACCGATTCCCATCGACCAGACGACCGGGCCCACGGACGCCGTCGCGGCGGTCGAGCAGTGGGTCGCGACATCCGTGCCGGAAGCCTGGCGTGCCGCGGCGGTCGATGGCCCCAATGCGTTGCGTGCGGTTCGCAGTCCAAGTGAGTACCGGCAGTGGTACCCGGTGTTCGCGGCCTCAGGTCTGGTCGTGCCGACCTGGCTACCCGAACACGGCGGGCTCGGCGTCGGCAACGACGTCGCTCGTGCCATCGAAACCGTTCTCGCACCCCTGCGGCTGACTCGGCTGAATCCGCTGGGGCTCAACAACGCCGCTGCCGCACTCTTCAGCCACGGCACCGAGGACCAACGCCGTCGCTTCCTGCCGCCCATCGTGCGCAACGAGGAGAAGTGGTGTCAGCTGTTCAGCGAACCCGGCGCGGGATCGGATCTCGCCTCGCTGGCCACCAAGGCTGTGCGCGACGGTGACGACTGGATCGTCACGGGCCAGAAGGTCTGGACGACGTGGGCCGACGAGGCGGACTTCGCAATCCTGCTCGCCCGCACCGACCCTGAGCAGCCCAAGCACAAGGGCATCACCTACTTCCTGCTCGACATGCATCAGCCCGGCGTCGAGGTGCGGCCGTTGCGTCAGATCACCGGTGAGGCGGAGTTCAACGAGGTCTTCTTGGACGGGGCGCGGGTACCCGATGCCCACCGGGTCGGTGAGGTCAACGACGGGTGGCGGGTCAGCGCCTCCACTTTGTCGAGCGAGCGGCAGATGGTGTCCGGCTCCGGTTCCGGCGGGATGGGCCGTCTGGGCGGTTCGAGCGCCGAGCGCCTGATCTCGCTCGCGCGAGAGACGGGACGGTGGGACGACCCGGTCATCCGGAACAAGATCATGCGGCTCTGGGCTGCCGAACAGATCCGCGGCTGGACCAATGCCCGTGTCCGCGCGGCACTGTCGGCGGGCCAGCACCCCGGCGCGGCATCCTCCATCGGCAAGGTTCATCAGGCCACCCTGAACCAGCAGATCCAGGATCTGATGGTCGATCTGCTCGGCACCGCCACCGTCGCCTGGCCCGGCACCGACGACAGGGACGCGCTACCTCGCGAGGTGCAGGGGTGGATGCGCAGCCTGGCCAACGGCACCGAAGGCGGCACCACCGATATCAACAAGAACATCCTCGGTGAACGCGTCCTCGGACTCCCGAAAGAGCCGGACCCGTGGAAGGGCAAGCCGTGGAGGGAGATTCCTCGTTCGTGAGCGACTACGAGCGGCTCATCGTCGAGAAGCGCGACGGCGTCGGCTGGCTGATCCTCAACCGGCCGGACGCAGGCAACGCGTTCGACGCACTGATGCTCGACGAACTCGAAACGGCTTGGGCACAACTGGACGCCGACCCCGATGTGCGCGTCATCGTCAACACCGCCAACGGCAAGGCGTTCTGCACCGGCATGGATGTGGTGCAGGTCGCTCGCGACAAAACGGCGATGCGCAAACACTCGCGTCGCACGAGGGATGCCGAGCTGAAGATCTCCTCGTGGCAGTGCGACGTCTGGAAGCCGGTCATCGCCGCGGTCAACGGGGTTTGTGCAGGCGGCGGACTGCACCTGGTGGCCGACGCCGACATCGTCATCGCCGCGGAGCAGGCTTCGTTCGTCGACCCTCACGTCTCGGTTGGACAAGCGGTCGCCTACGAAGCGATCACGCTGCTGCGAAAGTCGCCGATGGAGGCCATCACCCGGATGACGCTGAGCGGCAAGGGCGAGAGGATCTCGGCCCAGCGCGCCTACGAACTGGGCATCGTGTCCGAAGTCGTCGGAGCCGACGAGCTGCGGACAACCGCAGGCGAGCTCGCAGCCGCGGTGGCGACCAACTCGCCCACCGCGATGCGTGCTACCAAGAAGGCATTGTGGTACTCGCTGGAAGTCGGCCTCTCAGACGCGAAACATGCTGCGGCAGAGGAAATCTGGCGGCTGCGCAATCACCCTGACCACGCCGAGGGAGCCCGGGCCTTCGTCGAGAAGCGGCCGGCGAACTGGCTGCCGCAGGAATCCATGGAGGTCTCATGAGCTACCAGAGGCTCATCGTCGAACGCTGGGGTCCGGTCGGCTGGATCATCAACAACCGGCCGGACCGACTCAATGCCTATGACGCGTTGATGCGCGAGGAGTTCCCCCGCGCATGGGCGGAACTGGACGCCGATCCCGCGGTCCGGGTCATCGTGCACACCGGCAACGGCAGGGCCTTCCAGGTCGGGGCCGATGTCGACGACCTCGACGGGGAGGCCGTGCAGCAATTCCAGGAGACGATGCGCACACTCGACCTGAAACTCACCGGCTGGCATTGCAACGTCGGCAAGCCCATCATCACCGCCGTCAACGGGGTATGTGCGGGCGGCGGCCTGCACTGGGTCGCCGACGCCGACATCGTCATCGCGTCGTCGGACGCCACCTTCGTCGACCCGCATGTGTCGATAGGTCAGGTGAGCGCTCTGGAGACCATCGCGCTGATGAGAAAGATGCCGGCCGAGGCGGTCTTACGGATGGCCCTCGTCGGCAGCCACGAGCGTCTCAGCGCACAGCGCGCTTTCCAACTCGGCATGATCAGCCAGATCGTCGACCCGCCGGAGCGGTTGCGCGAGGCCGCACAGGAGTTGGCAGAGAAGATCGCACAGAACTCCCCCGCTGCTATGCGGGCGACCAAGCGCGCGCTGTGGGGCGCACTCGAGCACGGTTTGACCGACGCTTGCCGGGAGGGCGCCAGGCACCTGACGTCGATGTGGGGTCACCCCGACCAGAACGAGGGTCCACTGGCGTTCGCCGACAAGCGGACACCCGAATGGCAACCGCTGCAGGTGGACTCGTGACACTCGCCGACCTGCTGGGCGATGTGCCGGAAATCGCGGTGCACAGCCTCACCGACGACGTATCGCGTGTCGACCTCGCCGCGAGCGCCGATCAGCTGAGCTCCTTGCTGACCGAAACCGGCCTGGCCACCGGCGAAGTGGTCGCTGTCATGCTGCCCAACGACGCGACGACGGTCGCCGCGCTGTTCGGGACGTGGCGCGCGGGCGCGGTGTACACGCCGCTCAACCCGCGGGCGGCCGATGCGGAGTTGACCTCCCAGCTCGCAACCCTTCGGCCGGTCGCGGTGATCACGACACCTGACTGGGCGCAGCGCTTCGCCGACGTCGGATTGCCCGTCGTCTCCGGTGCTGCGCTGTCCTGGTCGCTACGCCCCGCCCCGCGACCATCCGGTCAACGCAGCTACGACCCCGACGTCGCACTGTTGCAGTTCACTTCGGGAACCACGGGGCCGCCGAAGCCGGTACCGCTACGACATGCCACGGTGCTCGACCTCATCGACCGTCTTCTCGCGAAGCTGCGCGGCAACCGGGGACGGGGTACGTCAGGTCGCGCCCCGATGCCGAACCTGGTCCCGCTGTCGCTGTCGCTGTGGGCCGGTATCTACCAAGTGCTCTTCGCTTTTCGTGCGGGTTCGGGTGTGGTGTTGATGGATCGGTTCTCACCCACCGACTTCGCAGCGCTCGTGAAGCGTCACCAACTCCGCTCCACGGTGTTGCCACCCGCGGCGCTGACGATGGTGCTGCACGACGAATCCGTCACCGATCTCGCACCGCTGAGGATCGTTCGGTCGATCACCGCGCCGCTGTCCCCCGTACAGGCCCGGCGGTTCCGCGACAAGTTCGGCGTGCTCGTCCTCAACTCCTACGGACAGACCGAACTCGGCGGCGAGGTCGTCGGCTGGTCGGCCGCCGATGCGCGCGAATGGGGTGAGACCAAGCTGGGCTCCGTCGGCCGTCCACTACCTGGAATCGACGTCACGATCACCGACGACGAGGTCATGGTGCGCACACCCACGACGGCGGCCCGCAAGATCGACCCGGCATTCCTCGACAGGCTCACCGAGGACGGCTGGTTTCACACCGGCGATCTCGGTTGGATCGACGACGACGGGTTCCTGTGGCTCGACGGCCGGGTCTCCGACATGATCAACCGCGGCGGCCTGAAGGTGTTTCCCGGAACCGTCGAAGACGTTCTCCTCGCGGCCGACGGCGTGCGCGAAGCCGCCGTGGTGGGCGTACCCGACGAACGTGTTGGGGAGGTCCCGTGGGCCTTCGTCGCCATTCGGGAGGGCGGTCCGTCCGAGGACCACCTGATCGCGTGGTGTCGTCAGCGGCTGACCCCGTATCGGGTCCCCGCCCGGATCGTGTTACTCGACGAGTTGCCGCGCAACGACGTCGGCAAAGTCGTCAAACGCGAATTGTCTGCGCGCGCACAGGCCTGACGCTCATTCAGGTGCTGCACCGGGCCAGCGCCGCCTGACGAGATTCCAGGGATCGGCGTACACCCCGGGCAGCCCGCGGTACGGCGTCCGCCGCCTGAGGACCACTCGGACGAGCGGAGTGATCGCAGCGAGGGGGTAGCGCCACCGCCCGACGCGCCCGGCGATCTCGTGAAGCATGTCGTGCCACGAATGATTTTGAAACGCAAGCGCTTCCTGTGCCCGAGCGGTGTCCATCCAATCGCAGACGAACCACGCCGTGTCGTCGTCGGGATCACCCGGGCGGCCCGGCGGATAACAGTCACGAAGACCGATCGCGGCCACCATCGCAGGCCCCATGTCTCCTTGGAGCTGTCGGTGGCTGTCGTCACCTCCGATCATCAACGTCTCCCCGACGACGTCTGCCGTGGTCGCCGCAGCGAAGGCGCTGGCGGCATCGCGCACATCGACGGTGTTGACGCGGCCGTCGCAGGGCATGGCCCACTCCAGGAACAGCACATCGGAGCTGATCGGCAGCGAACGCAGCCGCGCGCTCACCACCGCGCCGAGACGCAGGATCACCCAGTCGAGTTCCGAAGCGGTCACGATCTGCTCAGCGGCAAGCTTCTGCGACCCGTAGGAGTCGACGGGCCGCACCGGTGAGTCCGCGTGCAACAGTCCATTGCGATGCGGATTGCGCGGCCCGTGCACGGCGACACTGGACGCCATCACGAATCGCGGGCTGCCGGCCAGACGCTGTGCACAGTTCACCAATGACCGGGTCGCGTCCACATTGACCGCACGCGCCAGGCCCGGCCTCTCGTAACAGGCCGTCGGAATGACGGCGGCAAGGTGAATGATCGCCGACGGCGCCACCTCCGCCACCAGCGCTTGCGTTTGCGACCCATCGGTGAGGTCCGCCCAACGGACGTCAACGCCGACAGGCAGGCGTCGTGCCGCCTTCAGGTTGTCCGGGGTTCTCAGATCGGTGGCGACTACGGGGACGTTCCGCTCCCGCAGTCGAACCACCGTCTCCGAACCCACCAGCCCGAAGGCTCCGGTGACCAACACTGACCCCGTAGTCATTACCTGCCCTGCCTCTGAGAATCGATACTCTCAATATCGAGAGGAATGTTACTCTCTGCCGGAAACTGTGTTTTTCACCAGAGCTCAGGACAAGAGGTGGCCGTCCATGTGGCAGGAACTCGCGCGATTGGTCGTTACGTGGGGCGTGATGTGCGGATTGGTCGCCTTCTTCTACTGGATGCTGGCGAATATCGGCACGTTCTGAGACGGGGAGATCGATGGACGACCAGGACAGACGACGGAGACGCGGACTCATCGCGTTCCAGATCTTCATCTACGGCCTGCTGATCGCGATGTTCGCCATCCAGGTGCAGATGTACTTCACCAGGGACTGGTGATCGGGCATGACTTCTGGCCCTTCCCAGACGTTGGATGAACACGACGCGCAAACCCGGGAGTCGCAGCGGCGAGCCGACAGATGGTTGATCGCAGGCACCGCGCTGATGGGCACCCTCGTGCTCGGGCCAATCGGACTGCCGATTTTCTGCCGCGGACTCTACCTGCTGCGAAAAGCCCAGCGGGAGGGCCTGTCTGTCCGGCCCACAATGGTGACACTCATCGGTTATGTGATCATTCTCGACGCCGCACTGAACAGCATCGGCTGGGCGCTCGACCTGTTCGCCAACCACGCGTTGATCACCCGCACGGTTTTCACGGCCTGGGGCAACCTGATCGACGCCGGTTACTTCTGGCACTACAACGAACTCTGGATCGGCGGCGCAGGGGCACCGGGGGAAAAGGCGTGGGTCATGGTGTGCGTCCTGATCGCGTTTCCGATGCGGATCGCCGCCGCAATCGCGTTCCTGCAGATGAAGCGCTGGGGACACCAGTGGCTGATCGTGACGTGCTGGTTCGGGGTGATCGTATGGACCGGCTACATCTTCAACATGACGATGTACGCCGACGTACGGTACGCAGCGGTGGGATTGCCCGTGTTCGGCTGGTGGGCATTCAACATCTTCTACATCACGCCGTTCCTGGCAATCCCGTACCTACACACCGTCAACCGCGAAATCTTCTCCGACTAGCACTGCCGAAAGGACCGTCGTGTCTGAAACCACCGCGGAGACAACGGATTCAGCCGAACAATTGCCGCTCGGCACGACATCGACCTGGGCACGGATGCACAAATGGCTGCGGCGGGGCCTGTACGTCTGCCTGTTCGGGCTTGTGATCGAGGGCTCGCTGACCGTTCCGGTGATGGCGATCTGGTACGGCTGGCCCACCTTGTCGCTCACCGAGATCTGCAGCGAACTGATGAAGGTGCGATTCTCCGACGACAGCCTCGAATGTCAGCAACCGTATCCGATCGGCGGACCGCCTTTCGGTGGTGCACCCGAAGCAGCCGGCCAGAACACGTCGCGTGACGAGTGGGGCGTGCAACCCAGGCCGCAGTACGAGCGCATCGGCTTTCGGGAACTGGTCCGCATCCACCAGCAGCGCATGGACCAGCACCCGCCCGATGCGAGCCGGTGACGTGGCAGCCGGCACTGCCGTCGTAGGACCGGCCGCAGGCTTGTCGGCCACGCTCGCCGAAACCCTCGGCGCGGTCATCGTCGACACCGATGACGCGCAGTTTCCCGCCGTCGAGGGACTGATCGTCGTCGTCGGCGTGGACGCCGAATCGGTGCTGCTCACCACGCAGACGTCCGCAGCATGGGACCGGACGGTCAACACAGGGATGTGGCACATTCTGCGGGCGCTGCAACGGGCGCGCGCTGCGCTTCTCGACGCCGGGGGCCGCATCGTGGTCTTGACACCGACAATCGGGATACCAGGCGCCCAGGGTCTGGTCGCCTACACCACCGCCGTCGAAGGTATCCGCGCAATGGTGAAATCGGCTGCGCGGCAGTGGGCCTCGGGCGGGATAGTGGTCAACATGGTGGCGGCACCACTTCAGCTGTTCGCACCAGGGTTGGCCGCGGCCGCCGCCCACCTGACTGCGCCGGCCGTCGAAGACGGCTCGCAGCTTTTCGGCTCGGTCGTCGAGACGGTGAAGTTCCTTCTCCGGCGGGACATGGGCTATCTCGCCGGCGAGACGATCGTCGTCGACGGCGGCTCGGTGATGCTGCCATGACGCTTGACGGCACGACCGCTCTGGTCACCGGATCGGGCGGTGGCGTCGGCCGCGGTATCGCCATGGCGCTCTCGGCGAACGGCGCACACGTTGTTGTCGCAACGCGATCGGACAACGGGTTGGCCGTCGTCGACGAGATCGTCGCCCGAGGCCACCGCGCAACCTGGGCCCGTTGTGATGTGACGAACGCCGGCGAGGTGACCGCCGCAGTCGACGTCGCACGAGCCACCACCGGACGGCTCGATGCGGTCGTGCACAACGCGACGAGCAACATGTCCAGCCAGCCGCACCAGCTGGCCGAGGTCGACGGTGCGCTCTGGGCGCAGCACTATTCGGTCTCCGTCGGTGGCGCGCGGCACTGCGCGGTCGCAGCTTTCGATGCCCTCAAAGAGCGAGGCGGGACGCTGTTGGTCATGACGTCGCCGGCCGGGATCGAAGGCAGCGCGACACTTCCTCTCTACGCCACGATGAAAGGGGCGCTGCGTGGGTTCGCCAAGAGCCTCGCGCGCGAGTGGGCACCGCACGGCATCACCGTCAACGTCGTGTCGCCGCTGGCGTATTCGCCCGCGATGACCGCAGCCATCGAGGCCGAACCGGCGATGGAAGAACGACTGTCCCGGCGGGTTCCGCTGGGGCGTATCGGAGATCCGGAGTCCGATATCGGATCCGCCGTCGCCTTCCTGGTCGGTTCGTCGGCAAGGTACATCACCGGACAGACCCTGGGCGTCGATGGCGGTCACTACACGAGCATCTGAGGGGCGCTGGCCGACGAATACCGCCGTTTGCTATGTTGAGAATCAACATTCTCGTGCACGTTGGAGGTGCCTGTGATCGACCGAGCATTCGAGGTGTGGGACGCCGACAACCACATGTACGAGACGATCGACGCCTACACCCGGTACCTGCCGGAGAAGTACTCGGAGGCGTTGAAGTTCGTCGACGTGAAGGGGCGCAAGAAGCTCCAGATCCTCGGCACCATCACCGAGACCATCCCGAACCCCACCTACGAGGTCATCCCCACCCCGGGCGCGTGGGCCGACTACTTCCGGGGGATCAACCCGGAGGGCAAGACACTGCGCGAGCTGGCCGATCCGATCCGCTGCCCGGACGAGTTCCGTCGCCCTGACCTGCGCTTGGCGCTGATGGACCGTCAGGGGGTCGACGGAACGGTCATGTTCCCCACGACCGCGGGCATGCTCGAGGAGCGGACGAAGTCCGACACCGAACTCACCCACGCGGTGACCCACGCCTTCAACCGCTGGCTGCTCGAGGACTGGACGTTCAATTACCAGAACCGGATCTTCGCGGTACCGGCGATCTCCTTGAACGATCCGGCGCTCGGGGTCAAGGAACTGGAGTGGTGCCTGGACAACGGCGCGAAGACGGTGCTGATCCGGCCCGCACCGGTGCCGCGCGAGGGCGGCACGTCGCGGTCTGCGGCCCTTCCGGAGTTCGACGACTTCTGGCGGCTCGTCGAGGCTGCGGGCATCTCGGTGCAGATGCACAACTCGGACTCCGGCTACGAACGCTACGTCGACGACTGGGAGGATGCCGCCGAGTTCAACGGTTTCGCGTTGAGCAAGCTGCGGGGCTTCATCTACGAGGAGAGCCGCAATATCTTCGACACCCTCGCCGCGTTCGTCGCGCACGGGGTGTTCGAACGGTTCCCCGGCGTGCGTATCGGCGTGGTCGAGAACGGCGGATCGTGGGCGCACCGCCTGATCGACGTCTTCGACCGCGTGTACCGCAAGCGGCCGTACGACTTCAGCGAGCATCCGGCCGACGTGTTTCGTCGGCACGTCTGGATCAACCCGTTCCACGAGGAGGACATGTCCCAGCTCGTCGAATTGCTCGGCGCCGACCGGGTGATGTTCGGCTCCGACTTCCCACATCCCGAGGGCCTCGCCGAACCCAGAGACTTCATCAGCGAGCTGACCAACCTGCCGCAGGACACTGCAGCGCGGGTGATGGGCCAAAACCTGAAGGAACTGCTCGGCGTGTGAACCGATCCGAGGTCAGGGGCGTGTCGCTCGTGACTGCCTGCCGTCTGCCTTCGACACGAATGACCATGCCGCCCTGGTCCGCCCTCTACGGTCTGGGCCATCGCTGCGGCCACGGGGTGGAGCTCACCGTCGCGAAGTACTGAAAAGCGTTCGGGTAGGCCCGGTCGAGGTCGGTCGCGTATTCGTCCACCATCACCGTACCCAGGTCGTCGGTGGCCGCAATGCCGGTCTCGGGGCCGCCGTACAGTTGACCGGCGTCCATCCCCACTTTGTCAGGCGTCGACATCTTGACGCCGACGAGTTCCAGCGCGGGGTCATCCACGATCGCACTGAGCGCCTCTCTGCCTGCCAAACCGGTGCCCACGTGCACGACCCGCAATCCCGTCGCTCATTGAATCAACCCTTCTCCGGAGCCGCCCTCACGCAGGAAGTTGATGGTGTACTCCTGACTCGTCAGACCCTTGGGGTCGAGCCCGATCATTGCCATCAAGCGATCCCACTTGTCTGATTCGACGAACCAGTCCCAGCGTGTGACGCGTCCGTCTGCGTTGGTCCAGATGTAGTCCCACTCCCGGATCTGCAGTACCAACCCGTCGGCGAGCGTGCCCGCATAGGTGTCGCAGGACGTGAAACCCCAGTCTCCCGCGACACATTCGAACGGGCTGACGAGCCGGTAGTCCGGCATGTGCTTCCACCACATTCGCCACTCTGCGGTGAGCATGTCACCGTCCGGCGCGTATTTTGCCATCGCCGCAGCAACCTCTTCTGAGAACATCTCGGCCGCCGTCTGGGGAGTACCGTCATTGAACATCGGGCTCATCATGACGTAATCACTTGCGAACACGAAGCTCTCGCCGAAGTCAACATGTCGTCCCCGGTCGATGGGCTTCGAATACCCTTCCCACTTCTCGAAGGCGATCCGCTCGTTTCTGGCCTTGAGATCACTTGTCATGTCGATTGTCCCTGTTCCTCAGCCGAGCTCAGCGAATCTCTTCAGGTACGGCCACGCCACGTCAGGAGGAATTCCGCCGCACAGCGGTGAGAGGTTGAACATCTCCCCGTCGGCGACACGCGCCTTCGCTTCGTCGACCGACAGAATCACGTGGGACGACGACGTACGGCGGAGTTCGTCGACCGACGTGGCGGTGCTCATGTTGGCCGACACCTGGTTGCCGGGATTCCACTCCGAGTAGGCCATCGCATCGTGCAGCAGGTACTCGCCGATCTCGTCCCATGCCGCGTCGACATCGTCTGCCACGAACAGGTTCGACGTGACATCTCGTTCGGGTATGAGCACCAATCCGGGCTCGAATCCGTTGTCGCGGCTCGCTTGCTCGTAGGCTTCACGCATCCCCGGTACACCGCCGTTGGCGAGCAGGCCGAGGCCGTTGCGTCCCGCCCGCCGCGCCGCCGCCAGGCTGGCTCCCCCCCAGTTCAACATGGGCCCCTGCGATGAGCGTGGGCGTAGGGTCACCTTCATTCGCCTACCACCGTGTTCAACCTCTTCACCGGCCAGAAGCCGGCGCAGCAGGCCCAGCTTCTCGTCGGCGATGCGGCCCCGTTCGGACATCGACAGTCCGAAGTGCTCGAATTCTTCAGGCCGGTAACCGATTCCGAAGACGTAGGTCGCCCTGCCCGCACTGATGTGGTCCAGCACCGAGATGTCCTCGGCCAGCCGGGCCACGTCGTAGAAGGGCAGGAGAATCGTCAGGTTCAACATCAGCTGCTCGGTGCGTGCGGCGATCGCCGCGCCGAGCAGCAGCGGTGACGGAAGATAGCCATCGTCGGCGCAATGGTGTTCGCACAGCACCACGGCGAGGCAGCCACGGGTCTCGGCCCATGCCGACATGTCGCAGGCAGCGGCGTACAGGTCTGTCGGCGGCGCACCGATCGACGGCGCACGCATGTCGAATCGGAGGGTGAACATCGTGTCTAACTTCCCGGCCTTGCGTCGGTTCCCATGACGTCGGCACTGGCCTGCATGATCAACCGGACCGCATCGTTGCGGGACAGGGACTTGAGCACGTCGAGAGCCATCCGAACGTCATCGCCCGTCGCGACGGTCGGACCGTTGCCGAGGTTGGCGAAGGCCTCGTCCACCACGCTCGCGGCGGTGACCGCTCCGGGAGGCACCTCGTCGAGTGATGCGAGGCGGCCGCGCTCGAACTCCAACTGCCGCAACGCCGGTGTATCCGTCATCCCGAGAACCAGCCCGAGTACGTCGACACCAGTGTCCTGCAACTCCGCCCACAGCCCTTCGGTGAACACCATGTCGAAGGCTTTGGTTGCACCGTAGGCCACCATGTTTCTTCCCCCCGCCAGAGCGGCACCCGACGTGAAGTTCACGATTCCGCCCCGTCCTCGATCGACCATCTGACCTGCGAAGTGGTGGCACAGCCGCATCATCACCAGGCAGTTGCGCTGCAGCAGGGCTTCCGCGGCGGTCACCGGGTTCGCAAGGAAGGGTTGGTAGTTCGGATCACCGCCCGCGCAATAGACCAACATGCCGATCTCGAGGTCCGACGTGTCGGCGATTATCCACGAGGCGGCGTCGGGCTCGGTCAGGTCGATGGCCAACGTCCGCGTCTCGGCGCCGGTGCGGGCGGTGATCCCGGAGGCGACCTCGGCAAGGACGTGCTCCCGACGCGCCACGAGCACCACGCCGATACCGTTGTCGGCCAACCGTTCCGCGAAGACGGCGCCGCACCCGTCGGAGGCGCCGACAACGATCGCCCACGGGCCGTACTTGTCGCGGATCCGCCCCACGATCAGCCGCCGACCGCGACCAGTCGAACCGAGGTGTACGAACGTCGAGCGATCCGCCATCCCGCAGCAGTTCGGACGGCGACGTCGTCGTAGTACCCGACCGGATTGGCGCCCGAACCGTCCGCGGTCAGGATCAACGCATCGACGTAGGTCCGCACATTGGCCCTGTCACCGTCCACTTTGATCACCTGATTGGTCATCCGGTGCATGGTGTGCGCAGCACCCACGTGCACCGCCTCCATGAACTGCGCCACCTCTGCCGCACCTGTCCAGTGTCCGACCTCGCCGTAGTCGATATCGGCGTCCTCGGTGAAAACCTCTGCAAGAAGTGCGTATTGCCGATCGTCGATGGCGCTGGCGTAGCGATGAGTGAGTTCGACGATTTCGTCGCGATCGCTCGGTGTCGTCATGCGACGTCTCCGTTCGGATGCACGACGACGCGTGGCGGGCCAACCGACCTGCGGGCCTCGTCGAGCGCAGCGGGAACCTCGTCGAGTCCGATTGTTCTGCCGACGCTGGGCTTGGGGTCCAGACGTCCTGCGACGACGGCGTCGAGTACGCCGTACCAGTCCTCCGGCATCGGGCCACCGCCGAACCGAAGGGTCAGTCCCTGACGGGTTGCTTCGGTGATGTCCAGGGTGTCTCCCGTGTACCAGCCACCGGCGCAGTAGATCCGGGCGTAGAAGTCGGCCTCCTTGACCAACGAGTTGATCAGACCAGGGGCTCCGACGCACTCGAACACGACTGCTGTTCCTGACAACTTGTGCCGCAGACGCGTCTCTCGGAACGCGTCGAACACCGACCCTTCAGCGGGATCATGCAGCACGTGGGCGCCGAAACCCGACCGCGCGAGCTCGCGACGTTCCGCATTGAAATCAGAGATGATGATGGGCTCGATGCCACGGGCAGACAACGCTGCTACTGCCGATAAACCGATGGCGCCGGCACCGACGACGATCGGCACTTCGGTCGGCTGCACATCAGCGACCCGCACGTAATACTCGCCGACGGCGAAGGCGTCCACGACGGCGATTGCATCACTGGACACCGACCCCGTGACGACCTTTGCGGTGGCCTCCGGCACGACGACGAGTTCGCCGAAGCTTCCTTGGGCCTCGGGGTGCTGACCGATGATTCGGAGCCCGCCCGCACCTCCGTCGACCAGCCGAACCGGCATCGAGGTCACGCGGCTGCCGATCGGGAAGGCGTCACCGCAGCCTGGGCCGTGACCGATCACCTCGCCGACGAACTCGTGGCCCATCACGATGTCTCGCTCCGCGTCGTAGAGCGAGCGGCCCGTCGGATCGTCGATCGCGAGTCGCGGATTGTCCATGAAGTGCACATCGGAGGCGCAGATGGCGGTGCTGAGTGTCTTGAGCAGCAGATCGCCTTGACCGGGGACGGGATCGGCGGTCTCTCGAACTGTCAATTCGCCGCCTCGGAGCACGACCGCCCGCATCCGCACCTCCAGCCTGAACCACAATTCTCTATTATTCGAGAACAAATTCTCTAAATAGTGAGACGACGGTAGAATGCCTGCCGAAGGGAGTCAAGGTGCGGGGAGCCAGCTCAGCGCCGACGGAGCGGGTCGTCGATGTCGTCGAGCTCCTGAGCAGGTCGTCAACCGGTGCGCTGCGGTTCAGCGACGTCGCCAGAGAGCTCGATCTTTCTCAGGCCACCGCACACTCCATCCTCAAAACGTTGTGTGATCGCGGATGGGTCACCCGCGATCCTGTGCACAAGACCTTTTCGCTGGGACTCAAGCTGGCCGTCATCGCGGAGACAATGGACACTGTGCGCCCGCTGGCGGCCCTGGCGCGCGAGGCCATCGGCCGCCTCGCCGAGTCGATCGGTGTACCGGCGTCGGTGGTCGAGCGCACCGGAGACGATCTTGTGATCACCGCATTCGAGAACCCCGACGGTCACGTCGAACCCATCCTTCCGCACGACCGGATCCCATATACACCGCCCTTCGGCATCGCCTGTGCCGCATGGGATTCGGTAGACGAGCAGGAGGCGTGGATTCAGCGCGGCGCCCTGGGTGACGGGCCCCTGGCGGAACGCCTACGTGCCGTATTGGCTCAGACTCGGGATCGTGGCTATGACGTCGACTGGTTGACGCCCGCCTTGGCCCAGGCAGCCCATGTGATCGGATCATTGTCCGGCGAGACAGTGCCCCGCAATCTGCGCGCGGTCATCGACCAGTTGCGCGTGGAGTTCATCTCGGCGAATCCGCTGTCGGAGGACGGCGCATCCGGCGCTCACCCGATTGCCACGATCTCCGCCCCTGTCCTCGACGACACCGACCGAGTGCGTCTCATCATCGGCATCCATCCGCTGCGCCACATGACCTCTCGTGAAGTCCGCTCGGCTGCCAAACCTCTACTCCGGGAGATAGCGCGAATCAACCGGGAGCGAAGCGCGTCCGCAATTCGTTCTTGAGTACCTTGCCGGTCAGGTTGCGGGGCAACGCTTCGACCAGTTCGAGGCGCTCGGGCGATTTGTGCTTGCTGAGCCCGTGTGCCTGGCAGTGCTCGAAGAGTGACGGCAGGGTGACGCGCGCTCCGTCCTCCGCGACGATCACCGCGCACACCCGCTCACCCGTGCGTTCGTCGGGCACACCGATCACGGCGACATCGGCCACCCCGGGATGCGTCGCGAGCACACCTTCGATCTCGAGTGCCGAGATGTTCTCCGCGTTGCGGATGATCGCGTCTTTGATGCGTCCCGTCACCGTCACGTTGCCCGCGCTGTCGATTCGTCCGCGATCGCCGCTGCGGAACCAGCCATCGGCGTCGAATGCGTCGGCGTTCAGGGTCTCGTCGACGTAGCCGAGGAAACACTGCGGCCCCTTGAGGCGCAACTCGCCCTCCTCGCCCGGCGAGACCTCGCGCTCTTCGTCGTCGACCACGCGGACGGCCACCCCGGGGACAGGGCGACCGACTGTGTGATCGAGCACCTCCGGCGGTCCGTCCGGCGGCGGTGACGTCACCACCGGAAACTCCGTCAGCCCCCAGGCATTCGCCACACCGGCCACCGAAAACGTCTCACGCACCTGCCGCCCGAGTTCAGCAGTGATGGGCGCGCCGCCACCCACGCAGCCACGCAGGTCCGGGTAAAGCGGCTCGGATCCGTGCGCGCGCTGCGCGGCCATGAACGCCACGAAGAAGGGTGTGGCCGAACCGAGCAATGTCGGCCGGTGCGCCGCGATCGCCTTCGGGGTCCGCACCGGATCGAAAGCGTCGAACAGGACCAGGCGCATGCCGGTGAGCAGGCTTGCCGCCAGCATCGCCGCGCCGCCGATGTGGGACACCGGAAAGGCGACCGGATTGACGTCGGTGTTCGACGCACCGAACATCCCGATCACCCCTGCCGATCCGGCGATCACCGAGCGGTCACAGTGTCGAACGCCCTTGGGCGCCGCGGTGGTACCCGACGAGTAGTACACCCAGCGGGGCAGGCCCGCATCTGTCGGAGGCGCAGGCAGCGACGAGACGTCACCGCGCGGGAGCCTGAGGTCCGTACCGACCGGGGCCGCATGATCGACGACAACGACCGTCATCGATCGGTCTCGCGCGAGCTCATCGGCGAGCGCGACATGGTCGAATCCGCGCCACACGCCCGGCACGATGAGGATTTCGGTGCCCAGTTGCGTTGTCACAAAGCCGACTTCGTGCTCGCGCCAGATCGGCAGGATGGGATTCTGGACGGCGCCGATGCGCGCCAACGCCACCATGACAACCATCGTCTCCAGGGTGGACGGCAGCTGCCAGGACACCACGGATCCGGGACCGACTCCCCGTTCCGCCAGCGCGGCCGCGGTGCTCTCCGCCGCGTCCCGAAGTGCGGAGTTCGTCAGGCTGCGACCGAAGTCGTCGACGAGGACAATCCGATCGGGATGTGCACGCGCGGCCGCTTCGACCAGAGCCCAGTATGTTTCGGACATCAGCGGTTCGGCAGCAGCAGCCGACGTTTTGCGAGAATGTTGCGCATCATCTCGTTGCTGCCGCCCGACACCGTGTACGCCCGCGACCACAACCAGCATTCTCGCAGGCGCTGCTTTGCGTCTTGCACCGTCGGATCAGCCGACACGGTGCACACCAACGGCGCGAGTTGGGCGCCATATGCCGAAACACGATGGTAGGTCTCGGCGAAGCTCAGCTTGGCGATCGACCCGTCACCGGGTTGCTCGGCACCTGCGACGAGACGTTCGACATGGTCGTCGATGAACGACTTCGCCACTTCGACGTCGACCGCCAACTCGGCCACCGTCTGCCGAATGTCCTGGTGTTCCAGCGCGGGCCTGCCCTCCAGCGTGGCATTGCGCACCACCGTCACCAGATCGTCGATCAGCAACTCGAGCAGGATGACGTTGCCGCCGATGCCGAAGCGTTCGAAATCCAGGCCCGCCATGATGATCGACCAACCCTGACCGATCTCACCGATCAAACTGTCCTCGGGTATCCGCACACCGTCGAGAAAGACCTCGTTGACCTCGATCGCCTCGTTGATTGTCCGGATCGGGCGCACCTCGACGCCCGGAGTCGACAACGGCACGACGAAGACCGAAAGACCGTGGTGGCGCGACGACGTGGGGTCGGTGCGGATGAGCGCGAGACCCATATCGGCCCAGTGCCCGTCGGTGATCCACGTCTTCTGTCCGTCGAGGACCCAACTGCCGTCGTCCTGTCGGACTCCGCGACTGCGGACGTTGGCGATATCGCTGCCTGCATCGGGTTCGCTGAGCAATTGACACCAGACGTGCTCGCTGCGCCGTATCGGTGGCAGCAGTGCCGCCTTCTGTTCGGGGGATCCGAAATGCAGCAGCACGTGAGCGGCGAGGTTGACCTGGTCGACGGGGCGCGGCGCGCGGGCGCGCAACAGTTCCTCGCTGAGGATGCGGTCGTGCAGCGGGTGGTGGTCGGCGCGCCCACCGTGTTCGACGGGCCAGTCGGCACCGACGAACCCCGCCTCGAAGAGCGTCGCGAACCATCGGCGCAAGTGCGCTTCCTGCTCGGGATCCACCGGCGCCCGGCGTCCTTCCCGCGCGGCGAAGGGCGGTGCATGCTCGCTGATGTGCGCTCTGACACGGTCGCGGTAGGTGGTCAGCTGCGCGGCGGT
>JAEZKH010000468.1 GCA_023415515.1 Actinomycetes bacterium | reverse complement strand
GCCCGCGACGATGCTGCGCACCAGCACCTGCAGGCCCGCGATGTGGTGCGCGGCCAGTGCCAGCAGCCAGCGGCCCGGGCCGCCGAGACGGTCGTGCGTCGCGGTCGCGCTGGCGGTCAGTGCGGCGGCGGTGAGCATCGCGCCCTTCGGCGTGCCCGTCGTCCCCGACGTCGACACCACCACCGCGACGTCGTCGTCGATGCCCTCCCCGGCCCGCAATGCCGTTGTCAGCAAACGGGATTCACGATCACCATCGGCCGGGACGGGAAGCAGCGCGCCGTGCCCCGTCAAAGCGCGCTCCACTGCGGGCATCACCGAAAGAGCCGGCGGTCCAGCCGGCACGGGAACTGAACGCAGGACGGCTATTCGAAGTCCTCGGGTTCTCGTGGATCGTCGAGCGGCCAACCCTTGGCGGCCAGCCGTGCGCGCACCCGCTCGACGTCGTCGGGGGCGGGCAGTTCGTCGGTCAGTTGGGTGATCAGCACACCGATGTCGACATGGTCGAACTCGCCGCGGCTGATCAGTTCGCGCACGACGGTCTTGACCTCGTCATCGGTCAGGCGCGGCTTCAGCAGGGCGAACAGCGGAACACGGTCGGGCCCCGGCACACCCTCCGGGTAGCCGGCGGTAATCCACGCCACGATTTTGGCGAGGAACTTGTTCACCCGTTTAACTCCCTACGGCGTGGCTAACCGACCACAATCCCATTGGGAAACGATAGTGGAACCGCCGCCTGGACGGCCCGGGTGGACGCCGCAGGCAAACGTGCCCGAGACGGTAGGTGAACAGTGGATGAACACCTGTGGGGTTTCGGTGAATTGCCTGGTGGAAAGGGGCCAAACGTGATTACCGGTTGGTCAAAATCGCTCTGGTTACCGCAGAATTGGCAATCATGAGCGCTGAGCTGATCATCCTGGTGTTGCTGATCGTCACAGCACTGGCGTTCGACTTCACCAACGGGTTCCACGACACCGGGAACGCGATGGCCACGTCGATCGCCACAGGCGCTCTGAAGCCCAAGACCGCCGTGCTGCTCGCAGGCGTCCTCAACCTCGTCGGCGCCTTCCTGTCGGTCGAGGTCGCCGTCACCGTCACCACGTCGGTGCTCAAGGTGCAGGACAGCAAGACGGGCGCGCTGATCCCGAGCATCACGCCGTCGATGGGGCTGACGATCATCTTCGCCGGCTTGATCGGCGGCATCCTGTGGAACCTGCTCACCTGGCTGTTCGGCATTCCGTCCAGTTCGTCGCACGCGCTGTTCGGCGGGCTGATCGGCGCCGGGCTCGCGGCACTGGGCGCGGCGGGGGTGAACTGGAGCGGTATCTCCTCCAAGGTGCTGATCCCCGCGGTGGCCGCGCCGGTTATCGCCTGCCTGGTCGCGGGTTGCGGCACCTGGCTGGTGTACCGGCTCACCAGGAACGTGGCGGCCAAGCGCCGCGAAGAGGGTTTCCGTTGGGGCCAGATCGCGACCGCGTCCCTGGTCGCGCTGTCGCACGGCACCAACGACGCGCAGAAGACGATGGGCGTGATCGCACTCGCACTCATCACCACCGGACATCTCAGCGGGGACGTCAAGGAACAGGGTCTGCCGTTCTGGATCATCTTCAGCTGCGCGGTCGCGATCGGCCTCGGCACCTACCTCGGCGGGTGGCGGGTCATCCGCACGCTCGGCAAGGGTCTCGTGGAGATCGAGTCGCCGCAGGGGCTGGCCGCAGAGGCGTCGTCGGCGGCGATCATCCTCAGCTCCAGCGCCGCGGGCATGGCGCTGTCGACCACCCACGTCGCGACGGGCTCGATCCTCGGCAGCGGCGTCGGCAAGCCGGGCGCAGAGGTGCGTTGGGCGGTCGCGGGCCGGATGGCCGTCGCGTGGTTGATCACCCTGCCGGCCGCGGGTCTGATGGGGGCGCTGGCGTTCTGGCTGTCGCAGGGCGTCGAGGCGGTCACCGGCTCGGACCTCGCCGGTGACGGCCTGATCTTCCTCATCCTGGTGGCGCTCTCGTTCTACATGTGGTGGCGCGCACAGCAGCAGAAGGTCGACAGCCGCAACGTCAACGCCGCCTGGGACGAGTCCACCAACTCCGTCGTGCCCGCCGATGTGCAGAAATCCGCAGGGCCGGCGACCGACGTCACGCAGACCAAGAACGAGGCCGCGGTCTGACCGCGGTCGCGTGAGCGAAGGAAACCAGCGATGACCTATCTGGAATCGATCGGCAAGGTGTTGATCGTGGGCCTCGTGCTCGGCGCGGGACTGCCCGCGGTGTTCGCGGGGGGACTCGTGGCGTACTCCCGCGGTGCGGGCGGACAGGCGCCGGACGGTTCGGTGCAAGCGCCCAACCCGGCGTTGAAGGTCCTCGGCATTGCACTGTTCGTGTTCGTCGGCTGGGTGATTCTCACCGCGGTGCTGTGGATCACCAGGGCGACGATCGTCCACCACTTCGGGTTCGATCCGTTCCCGATGATGCCCGAGAAGTGAGGCCTGTTTCATGACCGAAGCGACCAGTCAGGGCGTATTGGACAATGTGCTCGGGTGGCTGCACCGTGGCTACCCCGACGGCGTGCCGCCGAAGGACTACTTCCCGTTGCTTGCGCTGCTCAAGCGCAGCCTCACCGAGGAGCAGGTCGTCAGGGCGGCCCAAACCGTGTTGCGGGGCAACGACTCCGACACCGTGACCGAGGACGAGATTCGCGACGCGGTGCACCAGGTCATCGCCAAGGAGCCCAATCCCGAAGAGCTGCACCAGGTTGCGGCCAGGCTGGCGTCGGTGGGCTGGCCGCTGGCCTCTGCGGCCCGCTGACTGGAGTACGTCTCACTTTCTGGTGTCGCGACGCAGCGGATGGTCGGCGGGCACCTGTACGAAGATCAGGTCCACGCCGTCGGGATCGCTGACGTGCATCTCGTGCAGCCCCCAGGGTTCCTGCCGCGCCTCGCGGGCGATCGCCACGCCGCGCTGCGTCAACTCCTTCTCGGTGGCGTAGACGTCGCGGACCTGGAGCCAGATCGTGCCCGCGGCGTTCGGACCGCCGTGGCCGGCGAGCTCGATCAGCGACTGGCCCGCGTAGAAGACGGTGCCCGCGCCGTAGTCCCTGGCGATCGCGAGGCCCAGCTCGTCGCGGTAGAACCGCAGCGAGCGTTCGTAGTCCGACGGCCGCAGGAGCATCCGGCTGGCCAGGATCTCCATAGTTGTGTCTATCACGACCCGGGCTGCAGCCGCTGCCGCCGCATCAGCGTGTTGAGCAGACCGGGTGCGACGGTGTCGAGGGCCTTCGCGGTGACGGCCATCCGGGGTGCGATGCGCACCGGGCGGGCGCGCGCGGCGGTGATCATCCAGTCGGCGGCCTCGTCCGGGCTGAGTGCGGGTAGCCCGGTGTAGGCCTTCGTCGGCGCGATCATCGGCGTGGCCACCAGCGGGTAGTACAGCGTCGTCGAGTGCACACCCTTGTGCGCCCATTCGGTTTCTATGACGCGGCTGACGGCCGACAGTGCCGCCTTCGATGCGTTGTAAACCGCGAAGAGCGGCGAGGATTCGCTGAACACACCCCAGGTGGCGACGTTGATGATGTGCCCGTCGCCCCGCTCGAGCATGCCTGGCGCCAGCCCGCGGATCAGACGCAGCGGCGAGTAGTAGTTGAGGCCCATCGTGCGTTCGACGTCGTGCCACCGGTCGAGCGATTCGGCCAGCGGGCGCCTGATCGACCGGCCCGCGTTGTTGATCAGGATGTCGACGCCGCCGATCTCCTTCTCCACGCGGGCCGCGAGCGCATCGACGGCGTCCAGGTCGGACAGATCGCAGTCGATGGCGATCGCGTCGCCGCCGTCGGCGAGGATTCTCGCGGCGACGTCGTCGAGCAGGTCCTTGCGGCGGGCGACCGCGATGACCGTCGCACCCGCCCGGCCGAACTTGTCCGCCGCGGCCGCACCGATGCCCGAAGAAGCGCCGGTGATCAGCACCCGCTTGCCGTCGAGGCTGATGTCGCGCCGGCCGGGCTTGTACGGAAGCAGCTGAGGAGCGATCGGCGGGCGCATACTGGCCAGCACCAGGTCGTCGGCCAGCCGCTGCAATGGGCTCTTGCTCACGAGGTCGAGTCTATTTTTCGGGAAATGGCATGCCGGCACGCCCTCACCATGCAGCGATGCCGTCGGCACCCACCCGGCGCGACAGATTCTGCAGACAGGACTATAGTTCTGCAAGTCAGTGAAGGGGAGTATTCCTCCGCGGCACTCGTCGTCATCACGGAAGGCCATGCGGCCGACCCGGCGGTGCCGGCCTCGCTAGCCCGAGGCGGAAGAGACCTTCGGGCCGTCGCATCATGCCGTCCGGAGGTCGATCGTGATTTCTGTTGTCTCGCCGCTGGTTTGGGTCATCACCGTGGTGGTGCTGCTGTCCATCATGGTCATCGACCTCGCGGTGATCGGGCGCAGGCAACGGACCGTCACCACCAGGGACGCGGTGCGCTGGGTGCTGGTCTACGTGGGGCTGGCGGTGGCGTTCGCCGTCGGGCTGTTCATCTTCGCCCCGGGATCCAGCGGGGGCGAATTCGTCGCGGGCTACATCACCGAGTACAGCCTGAGCGTGGACAACCTGTTCGTGTTCATGATCATCATGGCCAGGTTCGCAGTGCCGGATCTGGCCGTGGACAAGGTGCTCTACATCGGCATCGTGCTGTCGCTGGTGTTCCGCGCGGTGTTCATCCTCGCCGGCGCCGCCGCGATCGCGGCATGGAGTTGGGTGTTCTACATCCTCGGCGGATTCCTCGTCTACACCGCGATCCAGCTGGCGCTCGAAGACCCCGACGACGAACCGGATTTCCACAAGAACCCGGTGCTGCGCGCCCTGCACAAGGTCCTGCCGCTCAGCGACGACTACGACGGCAGGCGCCTGACGACGCGCGTCGACAGGAAGCGCATCTTCACGCCGCTGGTGATCGTCATCGCCGCGATCGGCATCGCCAACGTGGTGTTCGCGCTCGATTCGATTCCGGCGATCTTCGGGCTCACCGACGACGCCTACATCATCTTCACCGCCAACGCGCTGGCGCTGATGGGCCTGCGGCAGCTGTACTTCCTGATCGGCGGGCTGCTGGAGAAGGTCGTGTACCTGAGCAAGGGCCTCGCGGTGATCCTCGGCTTCATCGGGGTGAAGCTCATCGTCGAGGCGCTGCACCACAGCCACCTCGACCACGTCGGCAATTTCCATCTGCCCGAGATCGGCATCGTGACGTCGCTGTTGTTCATCGTGGTCACCCTGACGGTCACGACCGTGCTCAGCCTGGTCAAGACCAACCGCGACCTCAAACGCGCAGCCGCCGCGGAGGCCGACTAGAAGTAGCGGGGGAACGGGCTCCAGTCGGGATCGCGTTTCTCCAGAAACGCGTCGCGGCCTTCGACGGCCTCGTCGGTCATGTAGGCCAACCGCGTTGCCTCGCCTGCGAACAACTGCTGACCCATGAGCCCGTCGTCGGTCAGGTTGAACGCGTACTTGAGCATCCGAACGGCCTGCGGCGACTTACCGTTGATCGCGGCCGCCCACTCGAGAGCGACGGTCTCCAGGTTCGCATGGTCGACGACCTCGTTGACCGCGCCCATCGCATGCATCTGCTCGGCGTCGTACGGCCTGCCGAGGAAGAAGATCTCGCGGGCGAACTTCTGGCCGACCTGCTTGGCGAGATACGCACTGCCGTAACCGCCGTCGAAGCTGCCGACGTCTGCGTCGGTCTGCTTGAAGCGCGCGTGCTCGCGGCTGGCCAACGTCAGGTCACACACCACGTGCAGACTGTGCCCGCCGCCCGCCGCCCACCCGTTGACGAGGCAGATGACGACCTTCGGCATGAACCGGATCAGCCGCTGCACCTCGAGGATGTGCAGCCGCCCCGCGCGTGCGATGTCGACCGTGTCGGCGGTCTCACCGGATGCATACTGGTAGCCGGTCCGGCCCCTGATGCGTTGATCGCCACCGGAACAGAACGCCCAGCCGCCATCCTTCGGCGACGGCCCGTTACCGGTCAGCAGCACCACGCCGACGTCGGGCGACATCCTGGCGTGGTCCAGCACGCGGTACAGCTCGTCGACGGTATGCGGACGAAACGCGTTGCGCACCTCGGGCCGGTCGAACGCCACCCGCACCGTCGGCTGCTTCACGCCGTCGACGACATGGCGGTGATAGGTGATGTCGGTCAACTCGAAGCCGTCGACCGGCTGCCACAATGCGGGGTCAAAAGGGTTGTCGCTCATGTGTTCACCGGATCGATTCGGAAGACGGGACAGCGGCCTGCCAGCGCTTCGTACTCGTCGGGGTTGGGGCCCGTCACCAGGCCGGCGCTCTTCAGAAAGCCGACGCCGGTCGGCACCTCGACGGGGAACAACCGCAGCAGTGGCCGTGCCTGCTCGGGCGGCAACTCGACCATTCGCACCCGCTCGGTGCGCCTGCCCTGACGCAACTCGACCTCTCCTGCGGCACGGGCGTTGGCGGCCCAGTCGGTGCCGGGCAGGCCGCCGAGAACGTAGCGCTGACCGTCGACGGTCATCGGGGTGATGGGCGTCGACCTCAGCTTGCCGGACTTGCGCCCACGCACGGTCAGGATCACCGGTCCCTTGCCGCCGAACCCGACGCCGAGTCGCTGCACACCGATCATCACCTTGTTGACGTATTTCAGCCACCATGGCGGCCGAATGCGCTCGCTGTTGGACATGGCTGCGACGCTACGTGACCGGCGTCGCCCGCGGCTTGCCGGTCCGGCAGGCAGCTTGTTCGGCGGCTTGACGATCCGAGGGCTACCGCGCATCGACCTCGATGCCACAGCGCGACAGCGCCCGTCGCAGGCCGTCGGGACGCTGGGATGTGGGCAGCGGGTCGACGAGCAGAAAGCGGCAACCCAGTGCCCGCGCGCCGCCGTCGGCCTCTTCGCTGTCGCCGACCATCACCGTGTACTCCGGCATCACGTCGAGGCGCGTCATCGCGGTCTCGAAGATCGCCGCGCTCGGCTTGGTGGCGCCGACTTCGAACGACAGCACGAACTCGTCGACGGCGTCGGCCGCGCCGATCGCCTCGAAAGCGGGCCGGACATCGAATGCGATGTTGGAGACGACCGCGGTCTTGATGTGCTGTCGGCGAAGCTCGTTGAGCACGTCGGCGGTATCGGGATAGGGCGTCCAGGAGTTCGGGTCGATCACCCGCCGGTACACATCCTCGGCATGGTGGTCCGACAGCCCGGACTCGCGCAGCACGTGCAGATACGCCTCGCGATGAAGATGCGGTTCGAGATCGCGGCTGACCCATGCCTCGTAGGCCTGCGGCGTCATCTGGACCGAGCGGCCCGTCGGCGCGGTGAGTCTGCGCATCAGTTCGGCCTTGACATGCCCGTCGACTTCGCGTTCGTCGACCCGGATGCCCGCGAACCAGCTGTCGTCCTCCTCGAGCCGAAACAACGTGCCCGAGAAGTCGAACAGCACCGCGCGCACAGCCACAGTTGAAATCCTTTCACGGACCGCAGGTGTCATCTTCCCGGGACTGGCTATCCACAAACGGTGACCGAGTCGTTGAGCAACGTAGGGCGGTTCGCGGCGCGACCGCTGGGCGAGGGTGGTACCCCTGCCAAGTCGTGGACCGAATGGGGTCGACATCTCACGCCCTTGAACATCGAGCATTGTCCGGCGCTTCTGTTGGTCGCCGCACATCCGGACGACGAGACGCTCGGGCTCGGCGCCACCGCGGCCATGCTCACCGGGCGCGGCGTGTCTGTTCAGCCGGTGGCGGTCACCGACGGGGAAGCGGCCTACCCCGACTTTGCGGGCGGCCGGGCACGACTTGCGGCCGTACGTCGCGACGAACTCCGCGCCGCCGCGGCGCAGCTTGGGCTGGCGAGTCCGATCTTTCTCGGCATTCCCGACGGCGAGGTGGCAGCCAACGAAGACCGGCTGGAGATCGAGTTGGAAGCGATCCTGGCCGAATCCCCGCCCGGCACGTGGTGTGCGGCGCCGTGGCGCGGCGACGGCCACCCCGATCACGAGGCGACCGGCCGAGCCGCGGCCGCGGCCGCGCGCGACGTCCCCGCCGTCTTCATCGAATACCCGATCTGGATGTGGCACTGGGCGCTGCCCGACGACCCCGCCGTGCCGTGGCGCGATGTCCGGCGGGTGCCGCTCAGCGCGCGCAGTTCGATGGCGAAGCAGGCGGCGCTGCGCAGCTTCGCGAGCCAGCATGAGCGACAGGATGGGCCGTCGCTGTTGACGCCGGAGATCATCGCGCGGCAGGTGGCGGTCGGCGAAGTCGTCTTCGTCCGGCGACACGTGTGAAAACACCGCGATTCGGCTATCTACCAGGCATGAACCTGACCAACGTGGTCGTCGTGGTCCCCGCACACAACGAACTGGCGCGTCTCCCGCGGTGTCTGCGCGCGCTCGCGACCGCCGCGCTGTGTGTGCCGGTGTCGGTTTTGACCGTGGTCGTACTCGACGCCACCGACGACGGAAGCGACCGCCTCGTCGGGCAGTTCGGTCCCGACGTGCATTTCGTCACCGTCGATGCGGGGAACGTGGGCGCGGCGCGGGCGGCAGGCTTCGAGTATGCGCGGACGGTGTGGGTGGACGTCGATCCGGCCCACACCTGGTATGCGACGACCGACGCCGACAGCGTCGTGCCCGCCGACTGGTTGCTGCGCATGCTCGAGTCGCGCGCCGACATGGTGCTCGGCGTCGTCCGGGTGGCTCACTGGCGTAATCATCCGGCGGAGGTCGTCCGCCGCTACCTGCGTGCATACCGTTCGAAAGGCGGCGGTCACAACCACATTCACGGCGCCAACATGGGGTTCCGTGCCAGCGCGTACTGGGCCGTCGACGGCTTTCGCGCGCTGCCCACAGGTGAGGACGTGGAACTCGTCGACCGGTTCGAAGCGGCCCAACTGAGCATCCACCGCGACGCCACGCTGTCGGTGGTGACGTCGGACCGGCGTGACGGGCGCGCACCAGGTGGGTTCGCCCACCACCTGCGCGAGCTGTCGGACTCGGCCCGCAAGCGGACGGCCGGCGGCCGGACATGAACCGCACCGTCGTCGGGCGTTGGCTGGCGACAGGCGAATTGGATCTGCCGTTGCCCGGCTCGGGTCGCACCGCGCACCGGTGGCACCGGCTGGCCTCCCTTGCCGAGACCGACCTCGTCGCGGGCCGGTTGGCTGAAGCGCACACCGATGCCGTCGCGATCCTCGCCGAGCTGGGCGGCCCCGACCCGAAACCCGATCAGCTGTGGGGTGTTTGGGCCGCCGAGGCCGGTGACGCCGAGCTCCGCGCGCGTTGCGGCGGCGGCGAGGTGACGCTCGAGGGTACGAAGGCGTGGTGTTCGGGAGCGGGCATCTGCACGCACGCCCTGGTCACCGCGCGCATCGATGACGACCGTCGCGGCCTGTTCGCCGTCGACCTCGCCGACCACCGTATCCGGCCACTGCCCAGCGAGTGGCGAAATGCTGGTATGGCGGAATCCGACACGCGGTCAGTGCATTTCACCGGTGCGCCTGCCGTCGGTGTCGGTGCACCAGGGGCTTACCTGGACCGGCCCGGGTTCTGGCACGGCGCCGTGGGCGTGAGTGCCTGTTGGCTGGGTGGCGCACGGGCGGTCGCCGCTCCGCTGTACGGGCGGGCGGCCGACGAATCGCCGGATCCGCACACGCTGGCCCATCTCGGGGCGGTCGACGCCGCTCTCAGCGCTGCCGAGGCGACGCTGTCGTCGGCGGCGCGCCAGGTCGACGCGGATCCGCTGAACCGCGACGGGCGGGCGGAATTGATCGCGCGTCGGACGAGGGCAGTGGTCGAGACAGCCGTCGAGGAAGCCATCCGCCGCACCGGGCGGGCGCTCGGACCGGGGCCGCTGGCCCGGGACGCCGCGCACGCCGCCCGCGTCGCCGACCTGACCATGTACGTGCGACAGAGCCACGCCGAACGCGATCTCGCCCGACTCGGCCTGCTGGCGGGACGACTCCGGTGACGCGGCTACCGGACGCCTACTTCGACCGGATGTACTCCGCATCCGCCGATCCGTGGCGGCTGGGCGAGCGGTGGTACGACGAGCGCAAGTTCGCGATCACGCTCGCGGTGCTGCCTGCCGCGCGATATCGGCATGCGTTCGAGCCAGGCTGTTCGGTCGGCGTGCTCACCGAGATGCTCGCGCGCCGCTGCGACCACGTCACCGCCACCGACATCGCCCAGGCCGCGCTCGACGCCGCCCGTCGACGGCTGACGACCGACAACGTGACGCTGCTGCGTCGCTCAGTTGATCAGCCCTGGCCGGCAACGGATTTCGACCTCATCGTGCTGTCCGAGGTCGGCTATTACCTACAGCCCGCGGCGCTCCGCGGGCTGCTGGACCGCGAACTGCCGCGGCTGACCAACCCCGCGACCGTCGTCGCCGCGCACTGGCGGCATTCCGTCGAGGACTATCCGATGACCGGTGATCAGGCCAACGGCGTCATCGGGGCGACGGCTGGATTGCATCGGATCGGCGGTTACCGCGACGAGGATGTGTCCATCGAGGTGTTCGACACCGCGAACGCGGCGTCAGTGGCCGCGCGCACCGGGGTCCCCGGCGCCTAACTTCCCGCCCGGGCAGCCTTCGCGAGCAGCACATCTCGCTCGCGATCGTTGTCGGTGAGGTCGGCCGCGCTGGCGAACTCGGCGGCAGCCTCGGCGCCGCGGCCCAACCGGGCGAGCAACTCGCCGCGGACGCTCGGCAGCAGGTAGGACCCGTCGAGTCCGGTCAGTCCGTCGACGATGTCCAGCGCCGCCTGCGGCCCCGACGTCATGGCCACCGCGACCGCGCGGTTCAGCGCGACCACCGGCGACGGCGAGATCTGCAGCAGCCCGTCGTAGAGCGCGAGGATCCGCGCCCAGTCGGTGTCGGCGGCCGTGGGTGCGGTGGCGTGGCATTCGGCGAGCGCGGCCTGCAGCGCGTACGGCCCCCAGCCGGTGGCCTTCTTCTCGACGGCAGCGGCAGCGCGTTTGAGGGCTTCGACGCCGCGGTTGATCTGCGCGCGGTCCCACTTCGTCCGGTTCTGGTCCTCGAGCAGTATCGGCGTGCCGTCGGCGGCGGTGCGCGCCGCGAACCGCGACGACTGGAACTCCATCAGCGACACCAGCCCGTGCACTTCGGGTTCGTCGGGCACCAGCGCGGCCAGCACCCGGCCCAACCGCAGTGCCTCCGTGCACAACTCGTCACGAATCCAGCGCTTGCCGTGCGACGCCGAGTACCCCTCGTTGTAGATCAGATAGATCACCGCCAGCACGGCGGAGAGGCGCTGCGGATACTCCGAGCGGTCCGGCACCTCGAACGGCACGCCTGCGGCGGCCAGCGTCTTCTTGGCCCTGGTGATCCGCGCCGCGACCGTCGCCGTCGACGTCAGGAACGCCGTGGCGATCTCGTCGGTTGTCAGGCCGCCGACCACGCGCAGCGTCAGCGCGATCCGTCCCTCGCGGGGCAGCACCGGATGCGACGAGATGAAGATCAGCCGAAGGACATCGTCGTCGATGCGATCGGGATCCCACGCGGGCCCGTCGATCCGGCTCTCCAGGTCGCGGGCAAGCGTCGCGTACTTGGTGTCGAGGGTGTCGCGCCGGCGCCAGTGATCGATCGCCTTGCGTTTGGCGACGGTGGTCAGCCACGCGCCCGCGTTACGGGGCACGCCGGTGTCGGGCCACTGCGTCAGCGCGTCGACGAGCGCCTCCTGGGCCAGGTCTTCGGCCCAGCCGACGTCGCCGACGGCGCGGGTGAGCGTCGCGATGATCTTGGCGGCTTCCATCCGCCACACCGCATCGACGGTCTGGCGTAGATCGGCGGCGGCCACGTTGCCTATTGTGCCGAGGTGGACACCGCACGGGTCGAGGCGCTGCTGGCGCGCGAGCGCCGGGTGATCCTCGGCATCACCGGCCCGCCGGGTGCGGGCAAGACACGGCTCGCCCGCGAGGTCGCGTCATCGTTCGACGAGGCCGTCCACATCCCGATGGACGGTTTCCACCTCGCCGATGCCGAACTGCGGCGCCTCGGGCGCCTCGAGCGCAAAGGGGCGATCGACACGTTCGACGCGTACGGGTTCCTCGCGCTGATCGAGCGTATCCGGCGTCGGCCCAAGCACCCGATCTACGCGCCGGCCTTCGACCGCGACATCGAGCAGCCCGTCGCGGGCAGCATCCTCGTGCCGCCGGAGACGAGATTGGTCGTCACCGAGGGCAATTACCTGCTCGACGACGATCCGCCGTGGCCTGCGATCGCCGCGCGGCTCGATGAGGTGTGGTACGTCGACGTCGCCCGCGAGGAGCGTCGCCGCCGCCTCGTCGCACGGCACGTCGAGTTCGGCAAGACGCCGCAGCAGGCCGACGCGTGGGTGCGCGACGTCGACGAGCCCAACGCCGCGCGCATCGAAGAGGGCCGAACCCACGCCGATCTGGTGGTGCCGTCGCCCCGCGAGTGACCGTGTCTGCACGTCGACACGCCGCAATTGCCCGTACAGAAGTGGTCGCTCGCGCGAGGGAACTCAGCCGACGGCGCGGTCGGCGCCCTCCCAGAACTGGGCGCGGACGGCCTTCTTGTCCGGCTTGCCCAACGCCGTCACCGGCACGGAGTCGACGACGATCACCTGCTTCGGCGACTGCACCGAACCCTTGCGCTCCTTGACCGCGGCCTGGATCTCGGAGGTGATCTTCGCGACGGCCGCATCGTCGCTCGGCGCGTCGGGCCGCAGCACGACCACCGCGGTCACCGCCTCGCCCCACTTCTCGTCGGGGGTGCCGATGACGCAGACCTGTGCGACCGAAGGATGCTCGGCGACAACGTCTTCCACCTCGCGCGGGAAGACGTTGAAGCCGCCGGTGACGATCATGTCCTTGGTGCGGTCAACGATGAACCAGAAGCCGTCCTCATCCTCGCGGGCCAGATCGCCGGTGTGCATCCAGCCGTCGCGGAAGGTCTCCGCGGTCGCCTCGGGCTTGTTCCAGTAGCCGCCGGACACCAGCGGGCCCGACACGCAGATCTCGCCGACCTCGCCCTGGGGCACCGGGTTGCCGTCGGCGTCGAGCAGCGCGGTCCGGCAGAACACCGTCGGGCGCCCGCATGAGGTCAGCCGCTTCTCGTCGTGATCGGCCTTGGGCAGGTAGGTGATCACCATCGGCGCCTCGGACTGGCCGTAGTACTGCGCGAAGATCGGACCGAACCGGTCGATCGCCTCGCGCAGCCGCACCGGGTTCATCGCCGAAGCCCCGTAGTACACGGTCTCCAGCGACGACAGGTCACGGGTGTGCGAATCCGGGTGGTCCATCAGCGCATAGATCATCGACGGCACCAGCATGGTCGCGGTGATCTTCTGCTCCTCGATCACCCGCAGCACCTCGGCGGGATCGAACTTGGTGAGGACGACGAGTTCGCCGCCCTTGATGATCGTCGGGACGAAGAACGCCGCACCCGCGTGCGACAGCGGGGTGCACATCAAGAACTTGGGTCGCTCGGGCCATTCCCACTCGGCGAGCTGGATCGTCGTCATCGTGGTGATCGAGGCCACCGTGCCGATCACGCCCTTCGGCTTGCCGGTGGTGCCGCCGGTGTAGGCCATCCCGCCGATGTGGTCGGGCGGCAGGTCCGCGGCCACCAACGGTTGGGGCGGATACTTGGCGGCCTCGGCGGTCAGGTCGACCGCGGTGACGTCGCTGTCGGCCAGTTCCTCGGGGACCGGCCCGATGGTCAGCACCTGCTTGAGCCCGGGCACCTTCTCGAGCAGACCCTTGGCCCGTTCGACGAACATGGGGTTGGGGTCGATGATCAGCGACGTGACGCCCGCATCGTTGAGGACGTAGGCGTGGTCGTCCAACGAGCCGAGAGGGTGTAGTGCCGTGCGGCGGTAGCCCTGCGTCTGGCCCGCACCGATGATCATCAGCACCTCGGGCCGATTCAGCGACAGCAGGCCGGTGGCGCTGCCGGTGCCTGCGCCGAGCGCCTCGAAGGCCTGAATGTACTGGCTGATGCGGTCGGCGAGCTCGCCGCCGGTCAGCGTGGTGTCGCCGAGGAACAGGACGGGCTTGTCCTTGTTGCGTTTCAGGGCGCCGACGGTGAGGTGGCCGGAATGCACGGGATGACGCAGCAGCGAGTCGCTCATTGCATCAGACTAGAACGTGTTCCAGTTCAAGTCATCGTGTCCCCGTGAATTGCGGCGGCGTCAGAACCGCACCGGTAACCGTCCCCGTTCGCGAAGCCAGCCCTTGCGCGCCGCCGGATACCACTTGAACGACGCGGGCACGACCGGCCAACCGGTGCGGATCGCCCGCCGGATGGCGCGGTAGCGGAGCTCGTCTGCGCGGCTCCAACGGATGCCGAACCGGTGCCGTACGACGGCGGGCAGCCCGCCGAAGATGACCAGTCGCATCGGCGGAGCGAGCGCCATGCGCACCGGCAGGGTCGGCAGCAGGGCGTCGGCCAGCGGACGCAGCCGGGGATGGGTCGGATAGTCGGGGGAGGCGCTCATGTCCGGGATCGCGCGCCGCCCGATGAACTCGATGAGGTAGTCCGACGCGGGATTGGGTTGCAGTACCTCGCGGCAGTACCGGTCGACCTCACGCTCGAACGCGAGCCGGTTCGTCGGCACCGCGCTCGCCGCCATGCCGTAGCGGCGGTACCACTCGCATCCCTCGGCGTAGAGCTGCTCGCTCTCCTGCGCGGTGAGGCCGTGCCGGTCCCAGTGCAGCGCGATCCGGTCCACCATCCGTTGGAAGGTCGCGTGCGCCCACCAGAAGGTCTCGGGCTTCAGCGCGTGGTAGCGGGAACCGTCGGCGAGCGTCCCCTTGATGTCGTGGTGGAAGTCACGCACCTGCAAGCCCGTCGCCTCGGCTTGCGGACCGTCATACACGGTGCCCAAAATGCCCGGGAGAGAACGGAACACCCGATCGACGGGATCGTCGAAGAAGTCGGAGTGGTCGATCAGGCCCTGACCGATCGCCGGGTGCATGGTCTGCAGTAGTCCCGCGGTGCCGCCCTCGAAAGCGATGCGCATGTCGCCCGCCCAGCGCCACAGCAGTGACGACGGCCCGAGCGCGGTGCGCGCGTCAGCGCGAGAGTCCACGGCCATCATGTTGCGGTCCTGCGAAGCCGTTGTCCACCATGTGCGGGTTTCGAAACGACCGCATCGGGCAGGCAAGAGGTGTGAGCGCCGAAATGCGCCGCCACTTGCGGAACACGCTCCTCGAGCTGTCGCGCGAGCGGGGGCCCGACAAGACGATCTGCCCGTCGGACGCCGCCCGCGCCGTCGGCGGCAACTGGCGCGACCTGATGGATGACGCCCGCGAGGCGGCCCGCGAACTCGCTCGCGAAGGCAAGGTCGTCATCACCCAGAATGGGGCGGCCGTCGACCCGGACGCCGACTGGCGCGGACCCATCCGGATC
>JAEZKH010000463.1 GCA_023415515.1 Actinomycetes bacterium | reverse complement strand
CACCGACGCCAGCGCTTCGCCGATCAGGCTGCGCCGCGGCCCCAACTCAGCAGCCTCACCCAGCCGCCGCGCCGCCTCGGCCGACGACAGCCGCCACCGGATCCGCAGCACCTCGTTCCACGATTTGGCGCCCATCTGCTTGGGGGTGGTCTCGGCCTGCAGCCGCGCCACCAACCGATGCGACTGGCTGGGCAGCTGACACCACAGCGCCTCGTAGTCATCGATGAGCGCCACCAACTCACTGCGGGTGCACCCCTCCACCTCGGCGGCGGCGAACTCCGCGAACGCCGCACGCAGCTTCGCCATCGCCTCCTGAGCCTGCACCATCGACACGCTTCGAACATACATTCGACCACCGACAAATCCACTGACTCAAACGGCGGCCCGCTTTCAGCCGCGGGTTCGCACCCGATAACGCCGCTCGGCGTAAGCGAGGTCGTCGCGCCACAGCTTGGCCGCCGCATACCGCATGAACGGCGCGATCAGCGGACGTCCGCGCAGCGCATGCACGAAACCAGGACGGTCGGAGTGCGCGATGACCGCTTCGATCACCGCGCTGCGCGGCAGGCCGTCGGGGCCCGGCCCGACGGGGGTCGCGTGCGTCTCGACGACGCTGCCTGCGCCTTCGCCGTCGATGATGCGCATGACGATGGTGCGCGGCTCCGGCGCGGTGAATTCGGCGACGACCGGCACGCCGACCCGGCCGATGTGGAACGTCACCGGCACGAGAAACCGGTCCTGCTCCTCGGGCACGTCGGCCTCCGCGGGCGGGGCGGACAGCACGTCGAGATGGGCGAACGAATACGGGTGATACCAGGCGCCGTGCCACGGATCGAGGCGGTTGGCGATGATGTCGCTGGGCTCGCATACGCCGACGAGACGGGTGACGGCGGACATGCTTGCGCCGGCGGGCCGTGCCGGCACCACCGGCGATTCGGTGGGTTCTTCGCCCCCGATGCGGTCAAGACGGACCCAGGCAAGCACACCGTCGTCGAACGCCGGATACGGCTTCCAGCCGAATTCGCGGCCGCCCTCCAGTCGCAGACCGTGCCACGGACAGATCAACGCGCCGCAATCCACGGTGCCCGTCGACAGGTCTGCACCGAGGTGCGGGCACGTCGCCGGGCCCACATGCAGCGTGCCGTCGATGTCGCGCCACGCCACGATCTCCACGCCGCCGACGGACGTGCCGAACGGCCGCTCGCGGATCGACTCGCTTGCCGCGAAGGCATACCAGTTGCCGCTCGCCCTGCGCTGCGAACGCGCCAGCGCGGCGTCGATGATCGCAGGCTCGGCATCCTTGTAGGTGGGCCGCTGACTCGCCCACCGCTCGCGCGGAAGCACTGTGAACGGTGAAGCCTTGGTCCATTTCGACGCCAACGTGGTGAGCGCGCTCATCGCACCAGCTGCCTTTCCCGCCGCGCCAGCCGCCTCAGCGTGCTCGACCGTCCCTCGACCGGCACAGTGTGCAGTCGATGCCCGGCAACCCCGTAGTGGGTGAGCAGCGCATTGGCCGCTGACCAGCCCGTCGTCGCCGCCCGCTCCATCAACGCGACCGGCAGGTCTATGCGGATGCCGTCGCCCGCCAACATCACCGCCGGATGTGGAGTGGCGACGGTCGGGCGCGCGGCGTGGTCGCCCGGCGCGAACCGGGGACAGTCGTTGCGGGTCAGCATCCGCTCGTGTAACACGTTGGCGCCGCGGACTTCCGGATACAACTCATAGAGCCGGGCCAGCATTCGGTCGCCGAGGTCGGCACTGTCCTCGCCGACCGCGTACGAATGCAGTTCGACGACGGAACCGCCCGTGCGGGCCGACCACTCCGCCGCTTCGCGCTCGTATCGCTCGAGCACGCTGACGTTGTCCAGCGGCGGTCGCCCACCCGTCCCGAGGAACGGGGCACGATCCGCGAAGACCGGCTGGTCGAGCCACAGACGCTGGACCACGAACGGTGGCGCAGTGCCCATCGCGGCGATCCGCGCTCGCCAGCCGTCGTCGCCGAGACCCGGGGAACCGGCGACGATGCGCTTCAGGCCTGCCACGTCGGTGGCCAGAACCACTCCGTCGCAGTCGAAGTCGACGCCGGAGTCACAGTGGACCAGCAGCCCCCGGCCGGTCGTCACGCCGTTGACCGAGACGTCCGTGTGGAATCGCGCACCGCGGCCTTCCAAGTATCGCCGCAGCGGATCCCACAGTGCGACATCGAAATTTGCGTTTGCGACGTCGAAGATCAGGCCTTCGCTCGAGCCGAGGAAGTAGATGTGGAACATTGTGGCGAGTTCGGCAGCCGACAGACCGCCTGGCTCGGCGAAGAAGCTGCGAGAGAACACCTCGAAGGCGAGATGACGTGCCGCGGAGGGGAAGTTGATGTCACGCAGAAAGCTGTCGGCGTCGAGATGGTCGAGCCGCTCGTAGATGTCGGGCACCGACACCGCGGCAAGCGGCGCCGCCGCGCGCGCGTTGAGCCGGGCCAGGTCGCGCAGTCGGAAGGTCGGGCTGCGGAGGGCGAATGCGAGGGCGTTCAGCGGCGGCCTCTGCGGCAGGCCGCGGAACGTGTCACGCCTGCCTTCCCCGTCGATCAGCGGATAATCTTCGACGGGGGTGAGCATCGACAGCTGGGAGTCTATGCGGCACAACAGATCCCGTAGATTGTAGTACTGCCGGAAGAACGCGTGGAAGCCCCGGTTCATCGGCAGCGGGGTGCCGTCCTCGCTCGTGTCGGTCCAGCCACCGACGCGACCTCCGAGGTAGCGCTGACGCTCGACGACATCGACGTCGACACCGCGTTCCACCAGGCCGGCCGCCGCCGCCAGACCTGCTATGCCGCCGCCGACCACGACGACACGCGGGGTTGTCGTCAGCGCTGTCGCATCGGGCAGCCCGGACGGCGCGGGATGAGTTGCGCGGCGCGGGTCGGTCACTGCGGCGCTTCCGCGAGGAACGTGTGCACGATGTTGCGCTGCCAACCAGGCACGGTTTCGTTGCGTGCGTTCACGAAACCGCTGGCGTGCAAACGATTCAGGAACTGCTCGGCACCGTCGAACTCGTTGACGCTGCGCCGCAGATACCGATAGAGGCCGGCGTCTCCGCTGCGCAGCTTACCCATCGGGATGATGACCGTCGCGCAGACCGCGTTCCACGTCGCCGTGGCTAGCCGGGAGTCGCGGACCGAGTACTCGTGCACCGCCAACGTCGCCCCGGGCCGCAGAAGCGCGCGGAACTCGCGCAACTGCGCGTCGGGGTCGGGCAGGTTGCGCATCAGGTACGCGGCGAAGATGCCGTCGAAGGGCCCTTCGACACCCGCGTCGGCGATGTCCTCGATGCGGCTGTGCACGAACCGAACGTTGTCGGGCCATCGTTTGGCCCTCGCCTCGGCCAACATGCCCGACGACGCGTCGACGGCGACGATCTCGGCCTTCGGGGCGACCGAAAGCAGCGCCGCGGTCGACGCTCCGGTGCCGCAACCCGCATCGAGCAGCCGAAGACCCTTGCCGCCGTTGACGAGCCGCATTCGGTCAGCAGACATCCGCAGGTGCCGGTGGTAGCCGGGATTCGCGTCGACGAGGCCGTCGTAGGCAGGTGCGCCCGCGTCGAATGCGGCTGGAACCGCATACTTCTCGGTCATGCCGGATCCTTCTGCTCGAGGCCGCGCAGTCGCTGCCGTTCCCACAGCAGCAGCACGGCGGTCACCATGGCGAAGCCGAACAGGAAATCCTCGACGGGGATGTCGAAGGGGAACCTGACACCGCTGGTATGACTTTCGTCGTAGATGACGATGGGCGCCGAGAGTTTCGTGAGCCAGCCGTCGACGGGGATCATGAAGCCGAACACGATGACCATCGAGACCCAGTACGACGCCCGCCGGAACAGGCCGGTACGCAGCACGCCGAACTCCAGCGCGCACACCGCGACCACGGCCAGCACCGCGGGCAGCGTGTAGCCCAGACCGGTCACGACGCACGCTCCGATCGTGCGCCCGACCGCTTCCTCACATACGTCAGGATGGTGTCGACGGCGTTGTAGGTGAAGATCCCGCACAGCGGGATCACGATGAAGAACAGCAACTCCTCGACGGGCATCGCGCCGGGAAGGTCGACACCCGTCACGTATCTCGGGTTGTAGGTCCAGATGTGCGCGGCGATCGCGATCAGATCCCAGACCACGAAAATCGCGGCGACGGGAAGCACCGCCAACGCCGCGCGGCGGGCCTGGCGGTAGACGCCGTCGCCGAACACCTCCAACGGCGCCGTGACCAGCAGGCAGGCGCCGAGGACGATCAGATACTGCCAACGGTCCATGGCTTCGTTCTTACCTACCGTCTTTCACCCGTGCGCGCCAGGCCTGGATCAGCCCGAGACCGGCGACCTGCAGGCGCCGTCCCTTGCCGACCGTCGCGCGCTGGTCGAAGATCGCGAAGTCGATACTCTCGATGCGGTCGAGGATCTCCGAGTACAGCGTGTACGCCGCCGCGACACAGGGTCGCGAGCGGGCATCGAGCATGCTGATTCCCCTGCGCGCGGTCTCGTAGACCCGCCTGGTAGCGGCGTGCTGCTCGGTCAATGCGCGACGGACGCGCGCATCGGTGCGCCGGTTGGCGTGGCACCAGGTCAGTATGTCGCGGTCGACGCAGTACGCGGCGAGTTCGTCGGCAGGCAGATACACGCGCCCGCGCTGCAGGTCCTCGTCGACGTCACGGAGGAAGTTGGTCAGCTGGAACGCCTTCCCCAGCGCGGCGGCGTACGGAGCGGCCTCCTCACGCGGACCGACGGTGCCGAGCACGGGCAGCATCTGCAGGCCGATCACCTCGGCGGACCCGTGCATGTAGCGTTCGAGCGTCTTGCGGTCGGGATAGTCGGTCACCGTCAGATCCATGCGCATCGACGCCAGGAAGTCATCGAACATCTCCCACGGGATGCCGTAGCGGCGGGCAGTGTGCACCACGGCCCTCAAGGTGGGATCGTCACCGCAATCCTGTTCTTGCACAAGACGGTTGAACAACTGGGTGGACAGCTGTTGAAGCCGCTCGGCGCGTTCTGCGATGGTCGCCGTGGAGTCGAGGTCGTCGAGGATGTCGTCGGCTCGGCGCGCGAACCCGTACAGCGCGTGCACGGCGGGGCGCTGCTCGGGCGCCAGCAGCCGGGTGGCGAGGAAGAACGTCTTACCGTGTTCGGCGTTCAGCAACCTGCAGTGCTCGTAGGCCTCCCGCAACCGCGGGTCGTGGACGCCTGCGGCGTCGAGTTCGAAGCGAATCATGTGTGCCCACCCCCGATATGTGTGGCGATCCGGCGCGTGACAGCGCCTGTGACGCGGTCGGCGGCCAGCCGTCCCGACAGCAGTGCGGTCGGCACCCCTACCCCCGGCACCGTCGACGAGCCCGCGAGCACTACGTTCTCGATGCCGCGGACGGTGTTGGCAGGCCGGAACGGTCCGGTCTGTCCGAACGTGTGCGCCAGCGCGAACGGCGTTCCCGCCGCCATGCCCTGTCTTGCCCAGTCCGCGGGATTGACGACGTGCAGCAGCTCGGTGTCGGTGCCCAGTTGCGGTAGACGGGCGGCGACGGCGGCCATCATGTCGTCGGCGTAGGACGGGCCGACGGTGTCCCAGTCGACCGTGCCGCGCGCGAGGTTCGGTGCGGGCGCCAACACGTAGAGCAGGTCGCGCCCGGCAGGCGCCAGCGTCGGGTCGCCCGCGGTCGGCCTGGTCACCAGCAGCGACGGATCGCTCATCACGACGCCGTCGTCGATGATCTCGCGGAACGTCTGCTCCCACGTGTCGCCGAACAGGATGTGGTGATGCGGCAGGTCTTCGGCGGGCGACCGGCATCCGATGTGGGCGACGACAGCCGACGGCGACGGCCGCAGCGGCACGACCCTGCGCGGGGTGCGGCCGAGCAGCCGGTAGGTGTCGGGCAACTCGGTGGTCAGCACCACGGCGTCGGCGTCGATGCGCTCGCCGGTGTCGGTCAACACGGCGTTGACCCGCTCACTGCTGCGGTCGAGGCCGATGACCTTTGTACCGTAACGGAATTCGACACCCGCGGTCTCCGCGGCGGCCGCGAGCCCGTCGGGCAGCGCCCGCATGCCGCCGCGCGGGAAATACACACCTGCCACGGTGTCCATGTAGGCAATGACCGCATAGACCGCCAGCGCGCGTTGGGGCGGGACGCCCGCGTACAGCGCCTGGAACGTGAAGATGCGATGCAGCCGGGAATCGGTGATGAAGCGCTTCACCACCCGGTCCCAGCGCCGGAAGCCACCCATTGCGGTAAGCCGCGCGAGGTGCGGGGTCAACAGCGAAAGCGGGGAGTCGAAGTTCGATGCGATGAAGCCGTCGAACTCGACCTCGTACAAGCGGGCCAGCCAGTCGCGCAGCCGTAGGTAACCCTGCGCCTCGTCGGGTCCGGCGAGCTTCTCGACCTCGGCTGCCATCGCGTCGCGGTCGCTGCGCACATCGAGCGAGCTGCCGTCGGAGAACACCGCGCGATACGCGGGGTCGACGGTGTCCAACAGCATTCGGTCGGTGGTGGATTCGCCTACGGCGGCGAAGGTTTCGTCGATGATATCGGGCATGGTGAGCACCGTCGGGCCGGTGTCGAGGCGATATCCCGCGGTGTCGAGCCTGCCGACGCGTCCGCCTGCGACGTCGCCGCGTTCGAGCACGGTCACCGCGCGCCCGCGTCCGGCGAGGTGCAGCGCGGCGGCCAGGCCCGCGAGGCCTGCGCCGACGACCACGACGCGATCCGTCCTGCCCGCCACTGTGCGCATCACGCCGCCCGCTTCGTGCATGCCGAGGCCATGTCGATCAGCGCCGACCGCACCGTCCCGTCGAGTCGGCTCTGGTCGATCCATTCCGAGGCGCGGCGCATCCGGTCGTCGATCATGGCCTCGATCCGCTGCACCGCGCCGGTCTCGGCGATCAGCGAGCGCCACCGGTCGATGTCGGCCTCGTCGAGGTCTGCGCAGCGCATCAGCTCGCACAGCTCGCTGCGAAGCGAGGGGCCCGCCATGTGGTGCGCTGCGACCACGACACTGGTGGCCTTGCGCTCGCAGAGGTCGGCGCCGACCGGCTTGCCCGTGACCTCGGGCGCACCAAAGATGCCGAGCAGGTCGTCGCGCAGCTGGAACGCCTCGCCGACCGCGTCGCCGTAGGCGCCGAGCCGGGTCATCAGCAGATCGCCGCAGCCTGCCATCGCCGCGCCGATCTCCAGCGGGCGGCGCACCGTGTAATTGCCCGACTTGCGTCGTGCCACCTCAAGCACCTCATCCAGCGTAGGCAGGCCGCCGACGTCGTTCACGAGGTCGGCGAATTGGCCCACTGCCAATTCGCTCCGCATCCGGTCGTAGCGGGGCCACGCCCTGCTCAGCGTGGATTGGTCGAGGCCGCTGTCGCGCATCATCTGCTCGGCCCAGACCAGGCACAGGTCGCCGAGCAGGACGGCAGCGGACTCGCCGAACCGGTCCGACGGCCCGGACAGCCCGCGTTCACGGTGCCAGGCGGCGAACTGCACGTGGGCAGATGCCCGGCCGCGGCGCAGCGGTGAGCCGTCCATGACGTCGTCCTGCAGCAGCGCGAACGCGTGCAGCAGTTCCAGGCTGGCGGCCGCGCGCAGCGCGGCGTGCGACGGCTCGGCACCGCAGAGCCAGCCAAGGAACATGAACGTCGATCGCAGGCACTTCCCGCCGCCGACGAATCCGACGAGCACGTCGGCGGCGATGTCGACGCCCGCGTCGCGCAGGTCGACCGCGCACCGATCGGCGATGAAGTCGTCGACCGCGTCGAGGACCGCCTTGCGGACGTTGCTACGCCAGATGTCGAACTGGTTGTCGCCCGCAGTGGCCACTGTCGGCGCGGGATGCAGCGCAGGCGCAAACAGCCGTCCGTCGACGCCCAACCTCAACCCCTCTCGACGCAGATGGCGAAGAGCCGCCAGCCTATTTGCGTATTGCCCATACCCCCAGCCGAGGCGGCCGAACCTGACCGGATGTCACTATTACGTCATCAATGTCTGAGACAGCTCTCGAAACCAGCGTGGAGTTTGCGGGACCGGTGAGTCCCGCGTTCACGCTGTCTCCGCTGCGCCGCGGCGGCGGCGACCCGTGCTTCGTGACCGCAGCCGACGGCGCCATCTGGCGCACCAGCCTGATGCGGACGGGGCCGGTGACGGCGCGCATCAGCCGGGTCGGCCGCCACGCGATCGGCTGTGAGTTATGGGGAAGTGGCGCAAGGGAATTCGCTGACGGCTTCCCGGCCATGATGGGCGCCGCCGACGACACGAGCGGATTCGCGCCCGTCGAGCCGACCATCGCGGCGGCCCATCGGAAGGTCCCGCATCTGCGGCTGGGCCGCACCGGACACGTG
>JAEZKH010000455.1 GCA_023415515.1 Actinomycetes bacterium | reverse complement strand
CTGTGGTGGGGGGCGGCCCGCACGACGGGCCGAACGAAAACGTTGTGCTCGTCTCGGTGACCGGACCGAGCACGTCGCTGTTGCCGGTCAAGGTGATCGCGAGGCCGCCGATCGCGAGCACGGCTGCGGCCGCCGCGGCCGTGAACAGGATCGTGGGCCTCTTGTACCAGGGCAGCAGGGTCGGTTCGGCGGCGGCATACTGCGGTTCATCGGCTGGCGCGAAATCCATCGGCGGACGGACGTCGGTCGGGCCTGAGTACACATTGGCGCTGTAGTCGGATCCGGTGTAGGGCAAGGGTTCTGCGCCCTGCGCGTCGTCCTGCGACCAGGCCAGCGCACGGTGTGTCGCCGAGGGAGCGCCGTCGGCGGCGGACTCGGTGGCCGCGACCCCGGCGGCGCCCGCGGCCCATGCGGTTGGTGCGATTCCGGTTGCGGCGTCGGCCGCAGGGGAAAGACCGGTCGGCGCGTCGGCGGCGCCGACGACAGGGGAAAGGCCGGTCGGCGCGTCGGCGGCGAGATGCCGGTCGGCCTGAAGCGCCGCGCCCGCCGCAGCGTTCACCTGGGGATGGGGGGTGGTGATGACGGGGACGCGGAACTGCTCGGAAAAGCGTTGGGTGACAGCGGGAATTGCCGCACCACCGCCGACGGTCGCAACGGCGGTGAGGCCGGACGGCGCAATTCCGTTGCGCTCGAGCGTTTCTGCGACGGCGGCAAGCAACCCCGTCAGCGGTGCGGCGATGAGGTTGTCGAGTTCGGTGCGGGTGAGCCGGACATCGGAGGCGAAGCCGGGCAGGTCGACGGCCACTGCGGTCGCGGTCTCCGAGGACAGTCGCTCCTTGCCCTGCCTGCACTGCTCGCGCAACCGCGCCAACGAGCCGACGGCCGCCGTCCCGGCCGGGTCGGTGTCGTTGGCATCGGCGACGCCCGCGAGGACGTGGTTGAGCACCGCCTGGTCGATGTGGTCGCCGGAGAACTCAAGGTACCTGACGGTTTCGCCGATCGGCGCGAGGTTGGCTCCGGCGTCGGCGAGCGTGATGCTCGTTCCGCTGCCGCCGAGGTCGACCAGCGCGATCACGCCAGGGGGCAGTCCGGGCGCGGCGGCCAGCGCAGTCAGTGCGGCAACCGAATCCGGTATCAGCGCCGCAGGCACCCCGCCGGGCGCCAAGGTCGGCTTCTCGCGCAGCGCGCCCCGAAGCGCCCCGGTCACCGCGGGTCCCCAGTGCGCAGGCACCGCGATCGCGACCGACCTTCCGCCGCCCACGGTGTCAGCCATGGCGCCGAGCGCTTCGACGAGCACCTGTTCGGCGCGGTGCGAGCTGCCGTCCTCGGCGACGAGGGGAACCGGGTCACCGACCCGCTCGACGAAGCCGGACAGCACGACGCCTTGCCGCTCGGCGGCGGGGTTCTCGTCGTGGACACCGACCTCGGGCGGGCGGTTGTCCGACAGCGTCAGCACGGCGCGCCGCATGACGGGCGGATGGCCGACGCGGGCAGAGACGAGATTGGTCGCCCCGATGGACAACCCGAGTGCGCTCATAAACACTCCCCTGTTTCGGCCGCCCCTCACGATAGCGGCCGAACCCCCGCACGATGGGCGCATCCCCCTAGTGTCGCCGAACCCCTAATGCGTGGTCCCCTAATGCCCCACCAGCGAGGGAGGGTTCGGCACCGATCTCGGAGCCGTCCGCGCTGGATAGCATCGTGGCTGTCGAAGGCGCTCGCCCGAGGCAATCGAGACAGGAGGGACGGTAGTCATGGCAAATCCGCTACTCGACTTCGTCATGTCGTTGGTGCGGGACCCTGACGCCGCCGCCCAGTATGCCGCGGATCCGGCAGGGGCCATCCACGCCGCCAATCTGACCGATGTCACCAGCGCAGACGTCAACGCGCTGATCCCGGTCGTGTCGGAATCGCTGTCCACCGCGGTGCCGGGCACCGGCGCCGAATCCCTCGTCGGCGACCCGGCAGGCAACATCTGGAGCAGCGGGGCGGCGACCACCGCATTCGATGCCTTCGACGACCATCTGTCGGTTCCGGCCTTCGACGACGGGCACACCATCGCGTCCAACGTCATCGAGCAACCCGCCGACTCCCTGCATCAGAGCCTCGACGCCCTCGACGATGCGGCGGTGCCTGCCGTCGTTGACCTGGAGGATCCGGCCACCCAGCTGACCGGGGGCGTCATCGACGACGCGCCCCTGGTCGGGGATGCCACCGACACCGACTGGCAGCCCCTGGTCGACGACGCCGCCCACCATGTGGACGCCGGCGACACCGGATTCGACATCTTTGACTAGCTCCGCCGGCCCCGAGACGACGGCGCGACCATCGACGGTCGCGCCGTTTTCGCGTTTGTGGACGCAATTGACCTGCGTAAAGGCGGTCCTCTCATCGACCCCCTAATCCCCTAATGGGGCACCCCCCATAATCCCGGCATGCCGCCCCATAGGGATGGGAGCCGACCCCGTTTCCGGGGGCTGTCCCGCTCCATAACGTAGGTCCCAGATCGCCGGACAGCCGGTGACCACGACAACCGAACACCCACCCCCGAAAGGCACTCCCATGACGAACCCCATCTCGTTCCTGTTCGACTGGCTCCTCGGCCTGACCCGCCCCGGCGCCGACCCGGCCGATGTCCGGGCCTTCGTCGCCAACCCCACGCAGGCCGCTTCGCAGGCGATGGGCACCGCGGTGACCCAGGCCCAGCTGACGCAGGCTGCTTCTGCGGTCGTCGCACCGGCAGCGGTGTACGGCAGCAGCAACCCGGTGCAGGCACTGCAGCACACGGTCGCCGACAACCACGGCCTGACCTTCGCGCCGCAGCGCACATTCGCCCCCGACACCGACTTCGCGAGCGGCAACAACGTGCCGATCGCCAGCGGCAACGACATCGGCAGCCCGCGTGCCGGTGAGGATGTGCAGCAGGGCGTCGGAAACGTCGATCTGGACTTCGACTTCAGCCGTGACATCAACGCGGGCGACGGCAGCACCGTCAACACCGGCACGATCAACGGCAACGTCGACAGCACCAGCGTCAAGGGCGACGGCAACATCGTCGGCGACGACAACGATGGCAACAACACCGGCGACGTCATCGCCGGACAGGGTTCCAACGTCAACGCAGGCGGCATCGACAACGACATCGACGACAGCGGTGACGATGTCAACACCCAGGCCGGCGGCGACGTCGCCACCAACACCGGCAGCGGGCAGAACACCCAGGTCGGTGACATCGACACCAGCGGTGGCGGCGCGGCGGGCGGCCACGGCGGCCATGGCGGCGGCGGCATCATCGGCATCGGCAACGACGGTGGCGACGGCGGCGGCGCGGCGGGCGGTTCCGGCGGCGGCGTGATCATCGCGCCGACCCAGACGACCAACACCAACAGCAACAACCAGTCCGCGGGTGACGACATCAACCACGTCGACGCGTCGGGTTCGCAGGCTCCGGTGGTGGTCGGCACCGAGGACGACCACTCGGTCTCCTCGGGGGGCGGCGACGTGACCCAGGTCGACCATGTGACCGGTCCGGTGGACGCCAGCCACGACGACAACTCCACCCACCACCAGTCGGGCGTCGACGTCGACCTGTTCTGATCGACAACCACAACCGCACAACGCCACTGGCGGGGATCGTCCATCGATCCCCGCCAGTCGGCGCGGCTACCGTAGGGGCACCATGACGCAACCCAGCGACCCGCGCAAGGTGAAGGTCATCCTCGAGTTGATCGACCACACCCGCAAGATCGCGGAACTCAACGAGCGCGGCGACCTCGCCGAGCGACTCGAGCGGGCCAGGGTGCGCATCTCGGACCCGCAGATCCGCGTGGTGATCGCGGGCCAGCTCAAGCAGGGCAAGAGCCAACTGCTCAACTCTCTGCTCAACGTCCCGGTGGCCCGCGTCGGCGACGACGAGACGACTGTGCTCGCGACCGTCGTGTCCTACGCGGAGCAGGTGTCGGCGCAGTTGATCGTCGCCGCACCCGACGGTGGCGAGCCCTCGGTGATCCTGATCCCGCCCGCGAGCCTGACGAGCGACCTGCGCCGAGCACCCGAGGCCGGCGGCCGCGAGGTGTTGCGCGTCGAGGTGACCGCCAACAGCCCGCTGCTCAAGAAGGGGCTGGCGTTCGTCGACACCCCAGGGGTCGGCGGCCACGGTCAGCCGCACCTTTCCGCGACGCTCGGACTGCTGCCCGACGCCGACGCGATGCTGATGATCAGCGACACCAGTCAGGAGTTCACCGAACCGGAGATGACGTTCATCCGGCAGGCATTCGAAATCTGCCCTGTCGCAGCGATTGTCGCCACCAAGACCGATCTCTACCCGCACTGGCGCCAGATCGTCGCCGCCAACGAGGCCCACCTGCAACGGGCCGGGCTCTCACTTCCGATGATTCCCGCCTCCGCGCTGCTGCGCAGCCACGCGCTGCAGGCCGGCGACAAGGAACTCAACGAGGAATCGAACTTCCCGGCCATCATCAAATTTCTCGGCGACCGAGTGCTGTCCCGTGAGGACGACCGCATCCGTGACCAGGTGCTGGCCGAGATCCGTTCGGCGGCAGAGCATCTCACACTGAAGGCGAGTTCTGAACTGTCGGCGCTCAATGATCCCGACGCCAGGGAGCGGCTGAAGGAGGAACTCGAGCGGCGCAAGGAGGACGCGCAGGAGGCGCTGCAGCAGACGGCGCTGTGGCAGCAGGTGCTCAACGACGGCATCGCCGACCTCACCTCGGACATCGACCACGATCTGCGCGCGCGCTTTCGCGCGATCACCACGCACACCGAGAAGGTCATCGACGCGTGCGACCCGACCAATCACTGGGCGGAGATCGGCACCGAACTCGAGGAGTCCGTGGCCACCGCCGTCGGCGACAACTTCGTGTGGGCCTACCAGCGCGCCGAGGCGTTGGCCGAGGAGGTCGGCCGGACCTTCGTCGAAGCCGGGTTGGACGCGGTGAAGATGCCGCAGATCGACGCGCGCGAGATGGGCGCGGGGTTCGGCGAGCTGAAATCGCTTGCCCGGCTGGAAGCCAAGCCGATCAAGACCGGGCACAAGGTGATCACCGGCATGCGTGGGTCTTACGGCGGTGTGCTGATGTTCGGCATGCTGACCTCGTTCGCCGGACTGGGGATGTTCAATCCGTTGTCGCTTGGCGCCGGTCTTCTGTTGGGCCGCAAGGCATACAAGGAGGACATGGAGAACCGGATGCTGCGGGTCCGCAACGAGGCGAAGATGAACACGCGCCGGTTCGTCGACGACGTCGCCTTCGTCGTCGGCAAGGAGTCGCGCGACCGGCTCAAGGGGATACAGCGTCAGATCCGCGATCATTACCGCGGCATCGCCAACCAGGCCACCCGCTCGCTGAACGAGTCTCTGCAGGCGACGCTCACCGCGGCCAAGATGGAGGAGAACGAGCGCAACGCGCGGGTCGCCGAACTGGAGCGTCAGCTCAACATCCTGGGCCAGGTCACCGATCACGCGAACAGGATCGCCGCGGCCGCACCGGCACCCGTGGGCGGCGGCTGATCCCGACGGCCCCACCGGCGTTGCCGCGCACGGGTGAATATGCTGGTCGCCGGACATGAGCACGAGCGATCAGGTGCGCGCAATCCTGGGCGGCACCACTGCGGCGTACCGGGCCGATCCCGCATACCGCCAGCGCGCCGACGTGCACAACGAGTTGGACAAGATCGGCAGAAGGCTCAACGAGCCCATCCGCATCGCGCTGGCGGGCACGCTCAAGGCCGGTAAGTCGACGTTGGTGAACGCGCTTGTCGGTGAGGATATTGCGCCGACGGACGCCACCGAGGCGACGCGCATCGTGACGTGGTTCCGCAACGGGCCGACGCCGAGGGTGACTGCGAACCATCGCGGCGGCAGGCGGTCGAACGTACCGATCGCCCGCAACGGCGGCCTGACGTTCGACTTCGCCACGCTCGACGCAGGCGACATCGTCGATCTCCACGTCGAGTGGCCCGCCGCCGAACTGATCGACACCACGATCATCGACACCCCGGGCACATCGTCGCTGTCGCGCGACGTATCCCAACGCACCCTCGAGTTGCTGGTCCCCGAGGACGGGGTCCCGCGGGTCGACGCGGGGGTGTTCCTGCTGCGGACGCTGAATGCCGCCGACATCGCGCTGCTCAAGCAGATCGGCGAATTGGTCGGCGGCTCCGCGGGAGCACTCGGCGTCATCGGGGTCGCCTCCCGCGCCGACGAGATCGGGGCGGGCCGCATCGACGCGATGCTGTCGGCCAAGGATGTGGCGACGCGGTTCACCGCAGAGATGGACAAGACCGGCATCTGCCAGGCAGTCGTCCCGGTGTCAGGGTTGTTGGCGCTGACCGCGCGCACGCTTCGGCAGAGCGAGTACGTGGCGCTGGAGAAGCTCGCCGGGGTGGACCCGCCCGATCTCGCGAAGGCGATGTTGTCGGTCGACCGCTTCGTGCGCGAGGACAGTGCGCTGCCTGTCGACGCCGCCACCCGCGCGGCGCTGCTCGACCGGTTCGGCATGTTCGGTCTGCGCATCTCGATCGCGGTCCTGCGGACGGGTGTGACGGATTCCGTCGGGCTGGCGGCCGAACTGCTGGAGCGCAGCGGCCTTGTCGCGCTGCGCGACGTGATCGACCAGCAGTTCGCGCAGCGCTCGGACCTGCTGAAGGCGCACACGGCGCTGCTGTCGCTTCGGCAGGTCGTGTCCAGCAACCCGATCTACGCGACGCCCTACATCCTCGCCGACATCGATCCGCTGCTCGCCGACACCCACGCCTTCGAGGAGCTGCGGCTGCTGAGCCAACTGCGTTCGCGGCCAACGACATTGAACGACGACGAGATGGCGTCGCTGCGCCGCATCATCGGTGGTTCAGGGACCGATGCGGCCAGCAGGCTCGGCTTGGCGCCCGACGACCCGAGCGA
>JAEZKH010000350.1 GCA_023415515.1 Actinomycetes bacterium | reverse complement strand
TGGCGAGCCGGCTGACCTTCGGCATGGCCGAGCACCATCTCTTGCCCAGTGCGCTGGGAGCGGTGTTGTCCAAGCGGCGCACGCCGTGGGCGGCGATCATCGCCACCACCGTCGTGGCGATGCTGCTGACCCTGATCGGTGAGCTGTCCACACTGGCGGAAACCGTTGTGCTGCTGCTGTTGTTCGTCTTCATCTCGACCAACGTCGCGGTGCTGGTGTTGCGGCGGGACACGGTGGGGCACCGGCATTTCCGGGTCTGGACACCGGTGCCGGTGCTCGGAGTGGCGTCCTGCCTGCTGCTGCTCACCCAGCAGAGCGCCAAGGTGTGGATGTTCGCGGGGATCCTGCTCGCGGTCGGGCTGATCCTGCACCTGCTCGCCAACCGCGCCGGCGCCACCCGCGACGACGAATCGACCAGTTAGGTCGCTGCCCGCGCGGGCGGCCCGGTTCCGTGACAGCACAAGCGAGCTGTGCGGAAAAGTTTGATGTCTAACGAAGGCGAACCGGGGGTATAGCGATAGCTCCTCTCTGCCACAGGAGACGCCGATGACCGCGACCGCCGAAACACCGACGAGCTCAGAAGCTCAATCGCTGTTGGCGATGGTCGAGCGATTGCGGATGAAGTTGGTCAGGGAGCGGGCCGAATTGGCGCGGCAGTTGCGCGAGCTGACGCACCGCATCGACGGAATCGACCGCCAACTCGATGACCTCACGGTCAGCGCGGACTGGCTGGCGGGTATCGCTGCGCAACCCCCCGATGAGCTGCCCGCCTAGCGCATTCTCCGATACGGTGAACGCACCGTGATCGACCGCGACGAGACCCGAGACCCGGACCCCGACGAGCCGACGGTGCCGGCGGAGCACCGCACCGAGGACACCGCGTTCCCGGAGTGGTTCCGGAGTTTCTGGCGCACGCTTCTGGGCCCGCGCGACCGTCGCTGAAGCCCGGCGCGGAACAGCGTTCTCACTTACGATGCTGCAATCGTGAGTCAGCCACCGGGGTCTATCGAGACCGATTCCCTGTCCCGCAGACAGATCGTCCTTCTGGTCGCGGCGCTGATTTTCGCTGTCATGTCGTTCTCGCTGAACGCCACCATGCTCTCGCCGGCAGTCCGCGATATCAACGAAACGCTGGGCCCCGGCGCGTTCGCCGCGATGTCGACTCCGTTCTTCCTCGCCGGCGCGATCGCCAACGTGGTGTTGATCCGATGGAGTGACTACATCGGGCGCAAGCGCGTCCTGGTCGGCATCCTCATCCTCTGCTGTGTGGGAACGGTGCTGTGCCTGAGTACCTCACTGCCGATTGTCATGGTGGGCCGATTCCTGCAGGGCGCCTCGAACATCACCTACGGCCTGGGTTTCATGATTCTTAGGGCCCGGGTCAGCGGCACCACGTTCGGCGTCTGCTGCGGCTTGATGGCGTCCATCAACGGCGGAATAGCCGGCGGGGACGCGTTTCTCGCCGGAATCATGACCGACGTCTGGGGCTACCGCTCGATCTTCCTGCTCACCACCGTCGTGGGCCTGATCGCCGTGATATTCGCGTGGAAGTGGGTTCCCACCGACGACGCTGACACGCGTTCGGAAGGCCGGATGGACTGGATCGGTGCGGTCTTCATCGCATCGAGCGTCGGTGGCCTCGCCATGTTCATGAACAACGGCGGCCACGGCGGGTGGACGTCGACGCCGACGCTGGTCTGGTTGGCCGTTACCTGCGCAGCCTTCGTCGCACTGGTCGTGACCAACAACCGCGTCGAGCATCCTGTCGTCGGGCTCAAACACATTCGGTCCCGGGAGGCCTGGCCCCTGATCGTCGTCACGATCCTGATTGTGGGGTCGTTCATGGTGATTCAGGCGTTCGTCATTCCCAGCCTGGCCGAAGATCCGGATTCCGGCTTCGGGCTCAACGCTACGACGACCGCCTTGTTGTTCCTGACACCTGCCGCGGTCATCCAGGTCATCACGTCGCCGTTCGTCGGCCGACTCGCCGTCCGGATCGGATTTGTCACGGTGCTGCGCGCCGGAATCCTCGGCACCATCGTGGTCATCGCGCTGATGGCCGTCTTCGCCGACAACAAATGGGCGATCGCCGGACTCATGGTGGTTTACGGAATCACCTGCTCGGCAGTCATACACACGCCGCTGATGTCGCTTGGTGTACTCCAGGCATCCGACGAGGAGCCCGGTACCCTGCCCGGGCTTTCCAACGCCAGCTATGGCATCGGCTTTTCGTTGGGATTCGCCTGGGCCGGGCCGATCGTCGGCTCCGGCACCGATACCACGTTCCAGCACGCATTTTGGACGTGCGTTGTCATCGGCATCATCGCCTTCGCGTTCAGCTATGTCCTGCGGCCGAAACCTCTTGCTACGAAAGCTGTCTCCCCCACCGGTTCGACAGCTCACCAGCCAGCGCCCTGACCGACGGCGGTACGGGGGTTGCCGGATCGCAGTCGGGCGCACGACGCGGATCGCCGTAGACAGTGGTCAACGGAACGACTCCCGCCCACGCGCCGGCGGCGACGTCGTCCTCGCCGTCCTCGGGCCACCCGTCACCGATTTTGAGCGACCAGTGTGCGATCGGCATTTTCAGGACCACTGTCGCGGCCAGCTCCTTGCGGGTGCTGGCGCGCAGTTCGGCCACCCGGCCGGGAATGAAGGTGTCGGTCAGCGTCTCGAGGTAGCGCACCTTGTCGGCTTCCGGGATCGGCTCGAAGCTGCCGAACAATGTCGCGCTGCGGAACTGAAAGGAGGATTCAAACCCGCTGCGGGCCACCAGGACTCCATCGAGCGCGGTGACTGATACCGCGCTCGGATCACCGCCGGCGAGCTGCCGCAGCCAGGGCGAACCCGTCGAGCCGTGGATAACCAACTCGTCGCCGATGCGGGCGAAACCGATCGGGAAGATCACCGGATGGCCGTCGCGGATCAACGCGATGGTCGCCAGCGGTGTCGCGTCGAGCAACTCGTCGAGCCGCACGCGGTCGGTGCTCTGTTTCTCCGGCAGGCGGCTGACCCTGGTCGACGGTTGCGGCATCGGTTTACTCATCGCACGCGCCGCAGCGCGTCGGGGGTCAGATCGGCCAACGTCGGGTAGCCGTCGATCGCCATGATCAAATCGGTCTCGGCGAGTAGTGACCGCAACACATGCACGATTCCGTCGGTGCCGCCGAGGGCCGCTCCGTACGCGTAAGGCCTGCCGACGCCGACGGCCTTGGCGCCGAGCGCCAGAGCCTTGACGATGTCGGCGCCGGAGCGGATTCCGGAGTCGAACAGCACCGGCACATCTCCGGCGGCCGCGACCACGTCGGGCAGGCAATCGATGGCGGGCACCCCGCCGTTGGCCTGCCTGCCACCGTGGTTGGAGCAGTAGATACCGTCGACGCCGGCATCGATCGCGCGCCGGGCATCGTCGGGATGGCAGATGCGGTTGAGGATCAGCGGCAGCGATGTCGCCGACCGCAGCCAGGTCAAGTCGTTCCACGTCAACGAATTTCCGAAATTGCTGACCCAGGCCAGCACCGCGTTGCGCGGGTCGGCGTCGATGTCGGCGTCGACCTTGGCGCGAAAGACCGGGTCACTGATGTAGTTCGACAGGCACATGCCACGCAACTGCGGGAAGTTGGCCGTCGACAGGTCCCGCGGCCGCCAGCCGGGCACCCAGGTGTCCAGCGTCACCACGATCGCGGTGTACCCCGCGGTCTCGGCACGGTGAATGAAGCTTTCCGCCATTTCCCGATCGGTCGGGGTGTACAGCTGGAAAAGCCCTGGGGTGTCTCCGAATTCAGCGGCAACATCCTCCAGGGGATCCATCGTCAACGTCGAGAC
>JAEZKH010000327.1 GCA_023415515.1 Actinomycetes bacterium | reverse complement strand
GTCATCGCCCGGCACCCCGCACCCGCGGGCGCGCCGACCGTGCTGCTGTACGCGCATCACGACGTGCAGCCCGAGGGCGACCGTTCACAGTGGACGTCGCCGCCATTCGAGCCGACCGAACGCGATGGCCGTCTTTACGGCCGTGGCAGTGCAGACGACAAGGCAGGCATCGCAACGCATCTCGCCGCGTTCCGCGCGCACGGCGGTCAGCCGCCGGTCGGTGTCACGGTGTTCGTCGAGGGCGAGGAGGAGTCGGGTTCGCCGTCGCTGAGCCGACTGCTGGCCGCACACAAGGACGCACTGGCCGCCGATGTGATCGTGATCGCCGACTCCGACAACTGGACAACCGAGATCCCCGCGCTGACCGTGTCACTGCGCGGTCTGGCCGACTGCGTCGTAGAAGTCGCCACGCTCGATCACGGGCTGCACTCCGGGCTGTGGGGCGGAGTGGTGCCCGACGCGTTGAGTGTGCTGGTGCGACTGTTGGCGTCACTGCATGACGACGAGGGAAACGTCGCGGTCGACGGTCTGCACGAGGCGACCGCCGCCGACGTCGACTACCCGAAGGAACGGGTGCGCGCAGAGTCCGGAATGCTGGACGGCGTCACCGAGATCGGCTCAGGCACTGTGCCGCAACGGCTCTGGGCCAAGCCGGCCATCACGGTGATAGGAATCGACACCACGCCTATCGCGTCGTCGTCGAACACGTTGATCCCGCGCGCACGCGCGAAGGTCAGCATGCGGGTGGCGCCCGGCGGCGACGCACGGGCACACCTGCAGGCGCTCACTCGTCATCTGGAAGAGCATGTGCCATGGGGCGCCCAGGTCACCGTCACGCCGGGCGACGTCGGCCAGCCGTACGCGATCGACGCGAGCGGGCCGGTCTACGACGCCGCCCGTGCCGCGTTCCGGCAGGCGTGGGGCACTGAGCCGGTCGACATGGGGATGGGCGGTTCCATCCCGTTCATCGCGGAATTCGCCGATGCCTTTCCGTCGGCGAAAATCCTCGTGACCGGCGTGGAAGACCCTGGCACACAAGCGCACAGCATCAACGAGAGCCTGGACCTCGGGGTGCTCGAACGCGCTGCGACCGCCGAGGCCCTGCTGTTGGCGAACCTCGGGTCAGACAGATAGGTCCCGGCGCAGCTTGGCCACATGCCCGGTGGCCTTGATGTTGTACTGCGCGACCTCGATCTTGCCCTTCTCGTCGACGACGAACGTGGACCGGATGACGCCCTGCACGGTCTTTCCGTACATCGTCTTCTCGCCGTACGCACCCCACGCCGTCAGCGTCTTGCGGTCAGGATCGGACAGCAGCGGGAAGGTGAGCTTCTCGTTGTCGCGGAACTTCGCGAGCTTCTCCGGCTTGTCGGGGGAAATGCCGACGACGTCCAGACCGGCGTCGTTCAACTCGGCCAGGTTGTCGCGAAAGTCGCACGCCTCCGTGGTGCAGCCCGGCGTGGATGCCGCCGGGTAGAAGTAGACGATGACCTTGCGGCCGCGATAGTCGGCGAGCGACACCGTGTTGCCGTCGGCGTCGGGCAGGCTGAACGCGGGGGCTGTGTCGCCCACCTCCAAGCGCGGAGTCTGTACCACCGGTGATCCCTTTCTTCTCCACCGGCGCATCGGGGCGGCACCGGCTGATCTAGGGTAGTGCGGCAAGGCTGTGCGGGCGTCAGCGGCACGAGGTGCGAACAGGCGCGGGAACCGCATCGGGCGGCGCCGAAGCGGACATGGAGGACGACAGTGGTGGATCGAGATCCCGACACCATCAAGAAGGACATTGATCAGGCCCGCGATCAGTTGGCCCTCACCGTCGATTCCCTCGCCGAGCGCGCCAATCCGCAGAGAATCGCCGACGACGTCAAGGCCGGGGTCATCAACTTCGTCAAGAAGCCGGCCGTGGCGATGTCGCTGGCCGGGTTGGGGGCGGTGCTCGTGGTGCTCTTCGTCCGAAAACTCAGGCGCTGATCAGGTCGCTTTCAGCGACTCCGCCAATCTCGTAGCCAGTCGGAAAAGGAAAACCCGGGCGGGTTGGCACTGCGGCCGAGCCGGCTGCAATTGCGGACAACTTTGGGCTCCGGCACGTCGGTGACCTGCGCAGCAACTCGGCCGGGCGCCGGAAGGGGCGGCGGATCTGACGCGTGCGTCGCGTCGAACGCGAACATCAGCTAAGCCTCCTTCCGTCTCGGCGAACCATATCACTTCCGTGTGAAACGGCTTGCAGCTAACGAGACACTAACACACAGGAAAGTCTTTGTCCCAGCTTGACCGGATATCTTGTGGAAACTCGATAACAGCCCGTTACCGGATGCGGGTTCGCAATCCGGATAGCGTAGTGCCTCTACGCAGATGCCCAGCACATATTGACGGTTCTGTCTCATTTTTCTGGAGAGGTCGGACGGCCTACGCCGGCTGGCAACCATCGACGGATGGCAGAGTCGGGCGATCGATCAACCCGCCTCGGCGTCGCGGTGCGCGCGGCCCTGACGACGGCGCAGCCGGCGGATACCCGAATTTCGGATTTGCCAGGCAAAGGCCGAGTACCGTCATATGTGGCCGAGGTCACAGCGCTCGAAAGGGCCCGCCATGCGCAAGGCTCTCCGTCCCTACCTGACGGCAGGAGTCGCTGTGGTCGGAGCGGGCGCGTTGGCCATCGCGCCTGTGATCGCGACGCCGCCGGACGTGAGAATCGTCAACCCCGCGGTGCAACAGTCCGACGATCCGCTGGCCACCTACGTCGACACCGTGCGGGAAGCGCTCGAGAATCTGGAAGCCTTGCTGGGCTCCGCGCTGGCGCTACCCTCGCCGACTGCGTGGACTCTCGACCTCGCTTTGACCACCCTGATGAACGATCCCGGCGCCGACGTCCCATTGTTCATCGATCACCTGGAATCTCTCGGACCCCTCGCCGGGGCGAGCGTTCCAGGGCTGCTGGAGGGCGCGGGCGGCGCCGTGGACGTCGCGATCGATCAAGCAGCGCTGAGCAATATCGACCCGGCGATCATCAACTTGATCCGCATGTACACCTCACTTGCTCCGGTTGTGGCTGCCGTGGTCACTGCGCCGCTGACGTTGATCGGCTCCGACCTCGCCGACGAGGCAGGCGTCGTGCTCGCCAAGTCGCTCACCGCCGCCGCGGGCCCCGTGCTGAGCGGCATCGGAACGACCGCCGTTGCGATTCGCTCCATCGTCGATGCGCTCGACAATGCCGAGCCGGGCTCCGGCGCGGTTCTCGCCGCCATGATCGCGGCGCCTGCCACGGTGGTCGATGGGGTGCTCAACGGGTTCGCTCCCGCCGCCGGCTCGACAACGTTGCCTGGCTTGCTCACGCCGGGTGATCTCTTCGATCCGACGAAGCCCGACCCCGGACCGGTCGCGCTGGCCGTCGGGCTGGTACGGGGCTTGTCGGCGTCCTCGCCCGCACAGTCCGCGGCGACTGGAAGCGACACGGGGCCGCAGTCCAACCGGGTGATGACCCTCGACGTCGATGCGGGTCAGGCGACCACACGGACCCAGCACGACGACGGACGCGGCGAGACCGAGACTCCCGATGCGGCGACGAACGTGACGGTGTTGACCGGTGCCGGCGGGTCGGGTGCGCCGACGACCTATCAGGGCCGCCCCGGTCTACCCGGCGGGGGCGCCACGATGCGGAACAACCCCGGCGCCGGACTGGCCGCGCTGCGGCACAGTGTCCGCGACGGGCTTCGCGATGTCCGCGATGGGATCCGCGATGCGGTGAAGGCGGTCGTCGGCCGTACCCACGACCGCACAGCCGCTGCCGGCGACACCGACGAATCGCCGCGAGCGCCCGAAAAATAGACCGGCGGCTCGCCAGGTGTCAGCATGAGTTCATGTCAGCGCGGGCGGTCAGCCGTGAACCGCAGGCGTCGGCCATCGCCGAGTTCCTGACATCGGCGGCAACCGCTCCATCCGCGCTTGTGATCGAAGGCGAACCCGGAATCGGAAAGACGACGCTGTGGTCGGAAACGATCAGGCGCGCCGAAGCGGCCGATTTCCGGGTGATGTCCGCAAGGCCGGTCGCCGCGGAATCGGTGCTGGCCTACGCCTCGTTGGTTGACATGCTCGGCGGTATCGACAGCGCGATCCTGGCACAGCTACCTGAACCCCAGCGGGTCGCGATGGACCGCGTGCTGCTGCGTCGTGGCGCAACCGATGTCCCCGCTGACCAGCGAGCCGTGGCCGCCGGGTTTCTCTCGACCCTCACGGTGCTGACTGAGACAGCCAAAGTCCTTGTCGCCGTGGATGACCTACAGTGGTTGGACTCCTCGAGCCGACTCGTCTTCGCCTTCGCGGCTCGCCGGCTCACCGGACCTGTCGGCCTCCTCGCCACCCTGCGGACCGGGGACGACGACACGAATTCAGGTGCTTGGCTGCAGCTTCCACGTCCCGAAGCCCTGAAGCGCATCACTCTGCCGCCGATGAGTGTCGGTGCACTGCACGCGGTGATCTCGGATCGACTGGAGTACTCGTTCTCCCGACCGGCAATGTTGCGTATAGCCGAGTTGTCACGAGGCAATCCCTTCTACGCCTTGGAGATTGCCAACATGATGGGGGAGCATGGCTCATCCGAGGTGGCGCTGCCCGCCAGCCTGAAGGAGTTGGTCCGTTCGAAAGTGCGCGGCGGAGACTCCGGGGTCGATGACGCCCTGCTGGCCGTGGCGTGCCTGTCGGTGCCGACGACAGCATTGGTCGCCGCCGCTCTCGACTCGGAGGTGAGCAGCGTTGCCGCACGACTCGAGGCGGCGGAGAGCCGGGGGATCATCGAGATCAACGGCGACCAGCTGCGGTTCAGCCATCCGATCTTCGCCCGTGGTGTCTACAGCGATGCGGCACCTGAGCGGCGCCGCGCGATGCACAGGCGACTGGCCGCGGTCATCGACGAGCCCGAGTTGAGGGCCAGGCATTTGGCCCTTGGGTCCACCACGGGCGACTCCGAGACGTTCCAGACGCTCGATGCGGCGGCGGCGTCGGCGCGGGCCAGGGGTGCGCCTGCGGCGGCAGCTGAGCTGGTCGACCTGGCCATAGGTCTGGGCGGTAGCACCCCACGCCGTCTGATCGAGGCGGCCGCCGACCACTTCAACGCAGGTGAATCGGCGTGCGCTCGCACGCTTCTCGAACAGGCGATCGCGCAACTCGAACCCGGGGTCGGCCGCGCGGAGGCGGTGAGCAGGCTCGGGTACGTGCGGCTGCTCGACGACAGCTTCCCGGAGGCAGCCGAGCTGCTCGACGGTGCGCTGGCCGAAGCCGAAGGTGACGCCGCAGTGCTGGTTCCGATGCTGGTCACACTGGCATTCGCGTTGTTCAACTGCGGTCGGCTCGACGAGTCGTTGCGGCGTGTCGAGCAGGCCGTCGAGGAGGCGGAGACCGCGGGGCGACGGGACCTGCTCAGCCAGGCGCTCGGGATGCGGGAGATGGTCGGATTTCTCTACGGCCGGGGTCTGGACGACGCCAGCCTCAACCGTGCGCTGGAGCTCGAGGACCAGGATGCCGAGATCCCCTTCGCCCTCCGGCCATCTGTCCACGAAGCCATCCTGCGGTCGTGCACCGGCGAGCTGGAATGGGCGCACCGGCAGATGACATCGCTTCGGCGCACATGCATCGAGCACGGCCAGGACGGCGAGCTGATGCTCGTCGCCTTCCACAGCACATTGATCGAGATCTGGCGCGGCCGACTCGCCGAGGCTGCCCTGATCGTCGAAGACACGACGGAGCTCGCTCAGCAACTGGGTGGCGACTTGCCGCTGTCGGTGGCGCTCAGCTCGCGGGCACTGCTCGCCGCCTACCTGGGGCAGGTCGATGAGGCGCGCACCGCCGTCGACGAAGCCCGAGCGGCCAACCAGCGATGCGGGTCGGTCAGATTGGGTGAATGGCCCGCGATGGCTCTTGGCTTCCTCGAGGTGTCCCTCGGCGATCACCACGCCGCGTTACGGACGCTGACACCTCTGCTGACCCGGGTCGAGGCCATGCCGGACATGACCGAGATCATCGCCGCCTCGTTCATCCCCGATGCCGTCGAGGCGATGGTTGCGCTGGATCGACTCGAACCGGCAGAGCGGTTGGTGGCCGCGATCGAACGCAACGGAGTTCGGCTGCGACGGGACTGGATGCTGGCCGTTGGCGGTCGGTGCCGCGCGATGCTTCTCGCGGCTGGCGGAGACATCGCGGCAGCAGTGGACGCGGCTCAGCGAGCGATCACGGTGCACGACCGGATGTCGATGCCCTTCGAACGAGCAAGGACGATGCTCCTACTCGGCCGGCTGCAACGCCGCCGGCGGTTGAAGCAGGCATCCGTTGCGAGCTTCGAAGACGCATTCGGCGCGTTCGACCGGTTGGGCACGCCGCTATGGGCGGACCAGGCACGCAGCGAGCTGGGCAGCATCAACGTCAGCACTCGCGACAAGACGCTCAGCCCATCCGAGCGGCGGGTCGCCGAACTCGCCACCTCTGGAATGACCAACCGCAATATCGCCGCCGCCATGTTCATCAGCCCCAAGACCGTCGAGTCGAATCTCGCGCGTATCTACGCCAAGCTCGGCATTCGGTCGCGCGCCGAACTCGGTAGACATGTGGGGGACATCAAGGTATAGGGAAACACCCGATTCCCCGGGCGTTCATATCCGGTTAGCGTTTCATCAATGACAGCTCCGGTGCCCTGCTATCTCGTCGAGTGGTATCACTCCGCCGCCACGGAAGAGCCCCTCGACGACACGGCCGCGCGACTGCGGGACTCTGCGGTGTCGATGTCAGAGCACGGATCGACGGTCCGGCTGCTCAATCTCCTCGCGGTGCCGACCGACGAGGTGCTGTTCGCGGTTTTCACCGCCGACTCCGCGAGCGCTGTCGCCGAGGCATGTGACCAGGCAGGCATTCCGGCCCAGCGGGTGAGCACCGCGACGGAGGTGGACCTGCTGCGCCTGCAGTGATCCCCGCGACAGAAGGACCCCGGTAGGAAGACGCCTCTCAGACCGCGGTGGCGAGAGGCTGCGGCTGCAGTTCGCTCACCACACCGGGCCCGGGCGTCGGCAACGAGACGCTGACGTTCTTGACGTCGATGTAGCCGTACTGGGTGAAGTTCAGATACGGCGTCGCCGAGGTGACGATCTGCAATTCGAGGTCGGCATCGGCGGGGACGTCGTCGTAGGTCCAGACGATGTCCTCCATCGAATACGTCTGCGTGTGCGTCCGGCCGTCCAGCGTGACGGGCAAGGGCGTGACGATGTTGCCGACCACCAGACCGGAGTTTCTGTCCACCACTTGCGCATAGACGTGTCGGCTGGTGCCGAGACCGGAGTAGGTCATCGTCAACTGCGGAGCCCCGACCACCACGGAGCCCGCCGGACCGTCGTTGAGCGGCACGCTGACCGCGTTCGTCGCCTCGGAGCCCAGGCCCAGCGACGCGGGGAAGCCGGCCAGAGACTGTGGCCCGGAACCGCCGAGCAGCGGAATGATCCCCAACAGGCCGCCGCTGCCCTGGGTCACGATCGGTGTGCCGCCGGTGTAGAAGGCCTCATCGATCGGCAGCTCATCGGCGGTGTACCACGTGCCGTTCTGGTCGACGAATTGGAACTTCGGAATAGTGACCTCGTCGTCGGGGTCGCCGTCGGCCTCGGGTAGCACGTTGTTCAAGAACGCGATCGTGTTGGTCGCGAGGAATGCGTTTTGAGCGGCGAGCTGGTCCGGCGTCAATGTCAGGCAGGCGCCATGACCGCCGCAGAACCAGATCATCTTCACGTCATCCGGTGCGGTCCCCAAGCCCTCTGCGTTGTTGAGCGCCTGCTGCAATGGGAACAGCACGTCGACGGTTCCCTGGATGAACATCGTCGGGACGTCGATGGCGTCGGTCAGATACCACGGGCCGCTTCGCTCCAGCAGCTGTTGTTGACCCGGGGTGAGGATGCCCAGCACGGCGCCGGTGATGATGCCGCCGTAGATCTGCGGGTTGATCCGCGAACCCGTCGTGACCAATCCGAGCAGCAACAGCGCAGAGTAGGACGTCTTGAAAGCGTCATGCGGGTACAGCGAGTCGTTCAGGTTGTTCCACGCGATGCCGGGCACGATCACGTCGATCCGCTTGTCCACTGCCGCGGAGACGAGTTGTATCCCGCCGCCATACGATCCGCCGACCATGCCGATCCACGGGTCGTCGGTGCTTTCGTCTTCCATTGCCGTGTAGGTGAATTGGGGGTGATCGGTGACCCACGAAATGATGTTCCTGACGTCCTGGCCCTCATACATCGGCGAGTCGAGTTCAAGGCGTCCGGTCGAGGCGAACTCACCGCGCGGATCCCAGGTGACCACGTTGTAGCCCGCTTCGGTCAACGCATCGATGCCCGGCACCAGGCCGTCGACGGTGTTCGGTGCATTGGGGTCGATGTTGCCTGCGGTCGCCAGGCCGGGCCCGTTCAGAATCGTGGGCGCCTCGGTCGCGGTCCCGTCGGCCACCGACCAGGCCGGGAAATAGTTGGTGCTGATCATCACGCCGTCGTCGGACGGCACCATCACGGTGAATGCGACGGGATCGCCCGGTGTATAACCGTCGACATCAGCGAGATCGACTGTGACCGAGGTGATTTCGGACCTACCGATGATAGGCGACAGCAGCACGTTAACCACCGGCACTCGGTACAGCACGACGAGAACCTCGTCGACGAGATCGCCGACCACCGGAATGCCCGTCAACGCCTGGGTGAACGGCGTGGTTTCGGCCGCCACCACCTTGAAGGTCTCGGCGCCGTTACCGGTGACGGTCGACAAGTCGGGAAGGAAGGTGTAGTTGCCGGTGGTCGGGTCGACGTAGACCTTCCCGCCCGCACTGGGTTGACTGACGACCAGGTAGGTCACCCCTGACGTCGGCGTGTTGGTCCCGCCGATGACGCCATGCAGGAACGTCGGCGTCGGCGCATAGGTCAGCGAATTCGTGTTCGGAGCCAAAAGCGCTGTCGGCGTGAATGATTCGATGCCGATCTCGCGGCGCGCGGCTCCGGCGAGCACCAGCGAGAGCGGATCGACGGCTACCGGGGACCCGGGCGTGTTGCCCGCGAACGGATTCAGGCTGCCGAGAACTGTTGTCAGCACGCTGCTGGCCCGGACGACCGGCGAAGCCGTGCCCGGTGTCGCCCGCATCGTGCCGAGCGGCGCGAAGATCTGCGGCGGAGACCACAACTGCGTGGTCGCCGGGGTTGTCGGCGTGGTGTCGGCGGACCGTCCAGCCACTGCCAGCGGCGAGCGGATCCAATCCTTCAGCGACGCAGCGCGGTTCACGAACTGGTTGGACACGACGGTGTTGGTCTCTGCGGCGTTGCCGTCGACTGAATTCTGCGGCGGCGTTGTCTGGGTGGCGGTCTCCGTTCGAGCGGAGAGCCGCTCGGGCGGCGACGACCTTCCGGTCCGCTCGGCTGTCGACCGCACGACGGTGTTGTCGGCGTCGGTGGCGTTCTCGATGGCGTCGGTCACCCGCTTGGCGGCATCGGACAGCCGCTTGACGATCGAGTTTGCGGTCAGGGAGTTGGGCGTTGAGCTGTCGGCGCGGTGGCGGCCGATCACGTCGGTCAGCCGCGGCAGTTTGAAGTCGATCTTGCCGGGATCGCGCGCTTCGGCGCCGCTCGTCGCCGGCGTGGTGGTGCCGCCCTGTTCCTGGCCGGCAGGCGCGCCGCTACCGGGATCGTCGCCCTCTGCATGCGCGATGGCCGTGCCGGTGAAGATCGCGGATCCCACCCCGAGAGCGACTGCCAGTCCTCCGACCCGACCGACGTAGCTGGCAGCGCTCATGACTTCCTCCTGAGGGCAGGTGGGTGGACGCGGCAGACGCTACGCCCACGCCACGGTAAGAAGGACCGGAATCGGGGAGAAACTTTCGAGCGCGCAAATTCGGGTGATGCATGCGCGCCGCCGGGCGACCGTGGCGAGCACCCGGCGGCGCGCGGGCAGCAGGCAACTGCGATGTGCGCGAATCACCCCGTCTGCGAACTCAATCGAGGTCGGCGAGAACCTTGCGCGCGGCTTCGAGTTCGGCTTCGAGGGCGGCGACCTTGGCGGCCTGTTGCGAGCGTGCCTCTTCGATCAAGCCGTCGATCGGAGTCGAGAGATCCGCGTGCAGTTCCTTGGCGGCGCGGGAGACGGCAGCGGCCGCGACCATGAGGTTGCGGGCCAGGAATGTGCTGCCCTGCTTTAGCTCGGCGCGCCAATCTCCGTCGGCGGTCCCGGTGACGGTCAGGGTCAGTTCGAGTGTCTTGGTCCGCTTGGAAGCGGCCTTCTTGGCCGGAGCCTTCTTCGGCTTCTCCTTCGCCGGGACTTCAGCGGCCGCGTCGTCGGCGGGTGGCTCCGCCGGAGCGGCGGGTTCGGCCGACACGGGCGAGACGTCGGGCGTGTCGGAGACGGCGGTCGGCGCTTCGGATGCCAGAGTGTCTACTGTCATCGTCATAGTGGTGGCGAGCTCCTTGTGAACTTCCCCCCGCAATCTGCGGGCGGGCACCGCCATTAGAACATACGTTCGATGAAGAATGGTCTTCGGCCCACCTCCGGGGGCCGCGGACTTTGTGATCCGTGCACCATCGTGCGGTCTGATCACCGGTTGTCGAGTGCGCTCGGCGGGTTGAGTAGCCGTTGTTCGATGAGATCGGCTCCGTGTGCGGTTCCGCCGGTGGCTGAGTATCCGGCAGCGACGCGGGAGGCCCCCTCGGTCATCGTCATAGCTCGGCGCACCCCGTCGCGAAGTTCGTTCGGGGTGAGATCTTCGGAGAGCAGTCGAACTCCGCAGGCGGCGATTTCGACGCGGCGGGCGACCTCGAACTGGTCGCGACCGTGCGGCACCACGCACACCGGAACACCGCGCGCCAACGCCCGCTGAGTGGTGCCCATCCCGGCGTGGGTGACCGCGCACACCGCACGGTCCAGCACCAACCCATGCGGAACGAATTGGCAGATGGTCACGTTGGATTGCGTTGTGAACGACGGCGGCACCCCGGCCGGGAAAGTCACGACGACGTGCACAGGTTCGTCGGACAGCGCGTCGATCGCCGTGCGTGCCACGTGAAAATCGCGCTGCCGCTCCGAGGAGGTCGACACCAGCACAATGGGCCTGTCAATCGCGGCGAGCCAATCCGGCGTGGCCTCTGGCGGGTCGAACACGCAGGCACCGATCATCACGATCGAGTCGTCCCAGTCCGGATGCGCGTAGTCGAACGGTTGTGCCGTCGCCACGAGCTTCAACGGTGCCCGCTGCCCGTGATCGTCTACCGATGAGATCGGCGCCAGCCCAAGTCGTGCGCGAACGCGGTTCAGCGGACCGACCATCGTGTCGTTGAACAACCTGTTCGTCCTCGGCCGCATCACGGCGTCGCGAACCCGCCCTGCCAGGCCCGGCATCGGTCGTAGTCCGCGTCCCCAGGGTGGTGTCCCGCGCGATCGCAGATATGGAATGAACGGCCAGAACGACAGCCATGGCAGTTCGCCGGCTTCGGCTCCCGCGGCTGCGCCCCAGCAGTTCGCGTCGACGATCACCACATCGGGGCGTTCCTTTGCCACTGCCGCGGCGAGATCGGCCGCTTCGAACGCGGCGCGCTCGGCCAACGCGCGCAAAGCTCTTTTCAGGGCGACCTCGGGGTTCGGGGCGTCCGCGTCGTCCAGTGCTATCGCCTCGATGCGCCCGTCGACGGCTTCGGTCGCGAAGCCCAGCCTCAGTCCGGTGTCGACGCCGGCTGTCAGGGTGCGCAACGCGATGTCATGTCCCCGGTCGTGAAGCTCGCTCAGCAGCGCACACATCGGGAAGAGATGACCCATCGCTGGTGTGGTATACGCCAAAATCGTTGCCATATGGCGGTCCTTCGTGTCGCAGGGCGCCCATCGAGAAGCTTGGCGGCGGCCCAGTGTTCACGCGACCGATGTTAACGCGAATGCGCGGTGCCGCGAATTCGACTCAGCAGCCACGATTTCGCAATACTGTCGTAGGTATGAAAACCGCGAAGCGGCCCTACCGGATGACCGCCCGCGCCGTCACGACCGCGCACACGGCCACCGCGATTCTAGACGCCACTTGGGAGCTGTTTGCCGACAAACCTTTCGCGGAGATCACGCTCGCCGAGATAGCCGCCCGTTCGGGCGTGCGGACGCAGACAGTCCTACGCCGCTTCGGCGACAAAGATGCGGTCTTCGTCGCGATGTTCGACAAGTTGGGTACCGACGTGGTCGAACGTCGCGGCCGCCCACCTCTCGACAATATCGAGGACATTGTCGCGAACCTGGTTGACAATTACGAGCTTTCGGGGCGACTTACGCTCAAGATGCTCGCCGAGGAGGCGACCACGCCGGCGGTACGCGATGTCCTCGCCGCAGGGCGTAAAGGCCACCGCAGGTGGTGCACGAAGGTCTTTTCCGACACCCTCGCAGGGCTGCCTCGAACGGAGCGCCATCGCCGACTTGCCCAGCTTGTCGCCATCTGTGATGTGCATACCTGGGAGATTCTCAGGATCAGGTCGGGACTGAGCTGTCGCGCGACCAAGACGGCGTTGGCAGAGATGCTCGCTCCGTTCGTCGTGAATCGTCAGCGGCCGAGTGCGCCAACGCAGTGACAGCTTTCTGGCTCTGCTGTTGCGCCCGTTCTGCTAGGCAGCAGGAACGACGTTGTGATTGATACGGAACATGTTGGTCGGGTCGTAGACCTTCTTGATCGCGGCAAGGCGCTCGTAGCGTTTGGGGCCATAGATCGCCGCGGCGTCGGCGGCTTCGTCGGGGGCGAGATTGTTCACCAGCCGTCGGTCGCCCTGCCACGGCGCCATGCCGTCGAGCAGCGCAGCGACCGATTGCTTGAGCCGCTGTTCCTCTGCCAAGGCGCCCACTTCGACGCCCAGCAGGACGTACGGCAGACCCCTCGTCGCCACAGCGTTCGGCACCGCTGGTTCGCGGTCCCACGCCCCGCCCAAGGCGCGCAGTTCGGCGATCCACATGGTGGTGTCGGAATCCGCGCCGACAAGTTCGACGAGACGATCCTGTGCAGCGGCGGGAAATTCCCGCAGCATGATGCTTCGTTCGTAGTAGGGCAATGGTTCGTCCGGCTCGCTGTGGATCGTTGCAACGTCGGTGTAGGGCATGTCCGCCACGGTGTCCATGATCGCCGGAGCTACGGTACGTAGGGGTGCGATCATTCGTTCTCCGTCCTCGACGCTGCCGGTGTAGGCGATCCGCAAGCACACCGTGAACACACCGCGAAGAGGCTCGGGGACACTGGCAGTCGACGGCAGCCGCAGCGCGGCGAACGATGAGCTCATGGTCTCCGGTGTATCCGGGAGCCATTCGGACCAGGCGCGTAGCACGTCTGCCATCTGCTCACCGGCGAAATAGATACCGCCGCCGTACAGGCGGGAGACCGGGAACAAGTCGAATTCCAATGCGGTCACGACCCCGAAGTTGCCCTTCCCGCCGCGCAGCGCCCAGAACAAGTCGGGGTTCGAGTCCGCATCGACATGTCGGAGTTCGCCGTCGGCGGTCACCACGTCGAGCGACCGCACATGGTCCGCCGCGTAGCCGTAGGCGCGGCCCAGGGTGGGGCTGAGACCGCCGCCCAGGGTGTAGCCGATGACTCCCACTGTGGGGTTCGACCCGTTCAGCGGTGCCAGTCCTGCCTTCGCCGACTGTCGAACAACTTCGGCCCACATGGCTCCGGCGCCGACGCGCGCGGTGCGTCCGACGGCGTCTATCGTGACGTCGTTCATTCGATGAGTGGTGATCAGGACTGCACCGCTTGCGCTTCCCACCATCTGGTGGCCGGTGGTCTTCACCAGCACAGGACGGTGCTGTGCCGCTCCAAAGGACACGGCTGCCTGGACGTCGGAAGCGTTGTGCGCGACCACGATAACCGCGGGCGCCAGTTCGTGGTTGAGGTTGAAGACGGCGCGTTCGTCGTCGTATCCGGGGTTTCCAGGCAGCAGAACCGAACCCGCCACCTTTGTCTCAAGGACTTCGGCATCCTCCTGCTGCACCGGCGGCAGAGCTGAATCATCGAAAGCCATGGCGGACATCCTTTTCTAGTGAGGTAGGTCGAGGTAACGGACGGGAGTCCGGGACGCCTGCGACTCTGTGAATGGTTACGACACCGCCCGCCTCGCTGAGGGCATGGCGTCGTCCGCACTTTGATGTGATCAACAATAACGTGAAATATCTGACGGTTGCGAGCGTGAGTTCAGCGCTGAAGGACGCGGTGCAATCGTCGGCCGGGGCCTCGCGGTGAAGATCAGCAAGCTCTTCGGTGAGAAGCGCCGTCGCCGGTCACAGCTCCGAATTGCACTGCACGCCAGGAGGAGTTCTCATTCTTCACTCGATGCGGGCAGATCAGGTCAGGGCGGTGCGGCGAACACGGAACCTGCCCGCCGGCTCGACACTGCTCGGCTCAGGTGCCGGCGAGTGGTGACGAAGACCACGCACTCAGGCGCCGCGTCCCACCGCAGCTGCGCGCCAAAGCACTCAGGCACCGTCCAGACTTCAGAGTTACTGTCACCCACACGAAAATATCCCGGGGGAACGCGGGCGACTACTGCGGTGGCCTGGTGGTGCGTTGAGAAAGGTCTTCCATGGAGCCGACTCGACAGCGTTATGACCACATCGTGGTGGGCGGCGGAACGGCAGGTTGCGTCCTGGCGGCGCGACTTTCCGAGGACCCGACCAGTCAGTCATGTGTTGTTGATCGAGGCGGGTGCCCGCGAACCGTTGGAAGCCATGGCGGTACCGGGGGCGTGGTTGTCATTGATCGGCAGCGTTGCCGACTGGGGCGACAGCGGGGCGGTCAACAGTTTCACGCGTGCGCGCGTGGCTACGCCACGGGGCCGTGGCCTTGGTGGTTCATCGAGCATCAACGGCCTCGTCTTCGTGCGCGGGTACCGGTCTTGCTACGACGCCTGGACGAAGAGCGGCGCCCGGGGTTGGAGTTTTGATGACTTGTTGCCCTATTTCCGGCGATCGGAGACCGCAAAGGGCGGTGACCCGGCCCTCCGCGGCGTCGACGGTCCGCTGATCGTAGGCGTGCCGCCGACACCTAATCCCGTGATCGCCGCCGCCGTGGAGGCGGCGGTGGAGGCCGGCTATCCACGTGCGAATGACCTCAGCAGTGGTCTTGAAATCGGTTTCGGATGGCCGGATTTCAACATCGTGGATGGATCGCGACAGAGTGCCGCTGATGCATACCTCACCCCAGCGCTCGGACGTTCGAACCTCGAAGTCGTGACCGAAGCTCTGGTGCGCCGTGTGGTCGTGACCGGGGGACGAGCCACGGGTGTGGAACTCACCGTCGGTGCGACGACCGCGGTGGTGGATTGCACCGGCGAAGTCGTCCTCGCGGCGGGAGCCATCGGCTCCCCACAACTGCTTCTGTTGTCGGGGATTGGCCCAAGCGGCCATCTGGACGCGGTGGGTGTCGAGCCGGTGCTGGAGTTACCCGGGGTGGGCAGCAATCTGCACGACCATCCGCTGGCGTCGGTGACCTACGAGGCCAGCCGGTCCGTCCCGTTCATACCGGCGAATGCATCAGGCGAAGCAATGGGATTCGTCCGTACTCGCTCCGAGCTGGATGCACCCGATTTGCAGTTCGTGTTCCTCAGCCTGCCGCTGCCGGTTTCGACGCTGCCGGCACCGGAGCACGGGTATTCCATTCTGTTCTCGGCAATCAATCCACACAGCCGCGGCAGCGTACGTATCGCTGGCCCCGATGCTGAGCTGCCACCTGAGGTGGACCCCAACTACATGGCCGACGAGCGTGACCTTGCGACGATGCGGGAGGGTTTACGGCTGGCCCGACGAATCGGCAACGGCGACGCCCTCGCTCCCTGGCGCGGGGCGGAAGTCCATCCAGGACCACACGTCAGCGATACAGACACCGATGCGCTGGACGAATACCTTCGGCTCAGTTTGCGGTGCTACTTCCACTATGCGGGCACGTGTCGGATAGGCAGTGACGAGATGGCGGTCGTAGATCCACGATTGCGCGTGCGTGGCATCGAAGGCCTGCGCGTGGCTGATGCTTCGGTGATGCCGTCGATCGTCACGGCCAACACTGCTGCCACGGTTTACGGTATCGCTGAACGCGCCGCCGACCTCATCCGTGTGGACCGCGATGGCGGCTGATCGCGCACCCCTTTCGAGGCGGACGTGAGGCTCCGCGTCGCTTTTTGTGGACCACACGTCTCGAACTCGGTGGTCGAACATCCCTCGACAGGCACACAGTTGTACAGATGTCCCCGAGGAGATGACCATGACCCTTCAATTGCCAGAGGCCATTGCCGGCGTGGAAATCCCCGACACAGCGCTGTTGCGCGAGGTGACCGAGTTCATCCGCGACGCAGAGGACGACCTCCTGTTTGACCACTCCCGGAGGGTCTTCGTTTTCGCCGCGCTGCGAGGCCGCCGCCTCGGAGTGCAACCGGACCTGAGCCTGCTCTACATCGCGGCGATGTTCCACGACCTGGGGCTGACTCAACGCTACCGCTCATCCAAGCGGCGCTTCGAAGTCGACAGCGCCGACGCCGCAAGAGATTTTCTTCTGGACCGCGGCGTCGACGCTGCCGACATCCGCAAGGTATGGCTGGGTATCGCGTTGCACACCACCCAGGGCGTGCCGCAATTCATGGAACCCGAAGTCGCTTTGGTCAAAGCCGGTGTCGAGACCGACGTCATCGGTGCCGGCCGTGATGATCTTGATGAGGACGCGATTGCGGCAATCATCACTGCTCACCCGCGCCCGGGCTTCAAACGCGGCTTTCTCAGGGCCTTGACCGACGGCCTGAAGTTCCGTCCGCACACCACCTTTGGTGTCATGAATGCTGACGTGCTCGAGCACTACGACCCCACCTTCGTCCGCGACGACTTCGTCGAAATGGTCCTCAACAGCAGCTGGCCCGAATAACTGACCGGGGCCATCACAAGGGGCAGCGATGTGGGATAAACGTGACGACATGATTGTGCGGACCGAGTCGCCGTACAACGCCGAGCCACCACCATCAGTGTTGGCCAGTGCTGAGCTCACTCCGGTGGAAGCGTTCTATGCCCGCAATCATGGCTCGTTTCCGCAGATCGCCACTGAACAGTGGCAGCTGACCGTCGCCGGCTTGGTGGATAAGCCGGTCACATTGACGTACCAGGACCTGACCACAAAGTTTCCCCAGCACACTGTGGTAGCGACCCTGGCATGCGCAGGCAATCGACGCGCGGAGTTCTTGCGCGTGCGGCCGATGCCCGGCAAGGCGCCGTGGCGCACGGCGCGATTTCGACCGCCCAGTGGCGCGGTGTGCGACTGTCAGATGTCCTGCGTGCGGCCGGTGTTCGTCGCGGTGACGGCTTGCATGTCGCCTTCGGCGCGCCAGATGTGGCTCAGGAGGCTCGACCGGTGCAGTCCTTCGGCGGCTCCATCCCGCTAGAGAAGGCAATGTCAGCAGAGGTACTGCTCGCTTGGCAGATGAACGGTCATGCGCTGCCACGCGCACACGGTGGACCTGTGCGAGTGGTGGTTCCCGGATACGTCGGGGCTCGCAGCGTCAAATGGGTCACTGCGGTAAGTGTGCAAGACGCCCCGTCGCAGAACTACTTCCAGGCCCTCGACTACCGGATCCTGCCAGCGGAGGCCGACGCCGACGCGGTGGGACCGGCCGAAGGCATTTCACTGTCGACACTCGAACTCAATTGCGACATTCTGACTCCGACCGACGATGACCGGGTCCCGCCGGGGGCGCTGACCATCCGTGGTTACGGGATTGCCGGCGACGGCCACAGCGTCGAGCGCGTCGACGTGTCCCTCGATGGCGGAAGCACGTGGCGACAGGCCAATCTTGATCGGGCGCCGAGCCAATGGTCTTGGCGGCTCTGGTCATCGACCGTGAACGTGGAGCCCGGACCGCTGAGCATCATCGCCCGGGCATGGGACGACACCGGTGTCCCTCAACCGGAGTCGGCGGAGGCCTTGTGGAATCCGCGCGGCTACGGCAACCACGCGTGGGCCCGCGTTGAAATCACGATCGGAGAGACCGAAAGTGCAATTGCGCCGCCTCCAATCGGCAAACGGCGTATCGATGATGTGAAGTAACCATTCTGAAGGAGAAGCCCACGATGGATGCTTTGGAGCTACCGGCCAGTGGAACAGCAGAGTTCTCCGAGGGGAGCGTCTATTTCATCGGCAACGCCACCACGTTGATCCGGTTCGGCGGACTGACGATACTGACCGATCCCGCCTTCCTCCACAAAGGCGAGCATGTCGATCTGGGTCACGGCATCTGGGCTAGGCGCGAAGTCGAGCCTGCATGCCAGATCGCCGACCTGCCGCCGATCGATCTGATCGTACTGTCGCACTATCACGGCGATCATTTCGATTACGTTGCGGCGCAGGAGCTCGATAAGAACTTACCCATCGTCTCGACTGCTGACGCGGTGGACAAACTTGGCGCCCTCGGCTTCGAGCGCGGCTACCCTCTCGACACGTGGGAAGCCCTCTCAGTGCAAAACGGGGACGCCACGCTGACCATCACCGCCATGCCGGGCAAACACGCCACGGACGAAGCAGTCAACGAATTGCTCATGCCCGTCAACGGGCACATGCTGGATTACACACGGGGGACCGATCATCTATACCGGCTCTACATCACTGGGGACACGATGCTGGTCGACAGCCTCGAGGAGATTCCGCGCCGTTTTCCCGACATCGACCTCGGCCTGATTCACACCGGCGGCACAACCTTCCTCGTCACGGCCGTCACCATGACGGGGGAGCAGGGGGTGAAGGCTGTCGAGATCACCAAACCGCGCACCGCCATACCGATCCACTACAACGACTTCTCGGTGTTTCTCTCGGGACTGGACGACTTCAAGAAAGCCGCCGAGACCTCCTCCGCGAGTGCGGAGTTCGTCTATCTCGCCCATGGCGAGACCTACAACTTCAAGCCCAAAAAGTGACACGGGACAGCAATTCGCACCCGAATAGGCAGCGATGCTGAAGACGCCGAAGAGGTTCGGCCGGTCGGTCAGGACAGCACACGCTCAACTTCGACGGGCACCGCGGTGACGCTCGGCTGTCCCGTGAGGAGATCAGGCGCCGGGTCAGTCAGGCGATTGACGTTCTGACTGTGCCATCCGTGTGCAACCCAGACAGTCTCGCGGGCCATCGACGGATCGACGAGAACCTGACCCACGACCTCTCCGCGTTCTGTGTGCACGCGCACGCGATCTCCGGTGTCGATATTGCGCGCGTTCGCCACATCGGCACTGATGCGGATGGGTGGCACTGCTTCACCACGCGCGACACCATAGTGCGAACTGTTCACACTTTCGAGCGTGCGACCGCTCACCAAGCGAGGTCCGGCAACACCGCTGCGTTGCATGAGGCCGGGTAGACGTTCAGTCACGACGCGGGGCACGAGCCTCCACTTGCCGTTGGGCAGTGCCTTCTCGTGAAACCAGCCGTACCGGAAGCCTACGTCGCGACCGTCGACGCCGGCCGCGAGGACGGCCTCGGCGTCTTCGCATGTCAGACGGGTGATGGCATACATTAGTTCTCTGTCTGTCACCGTCGCGGAATTGACGCCAGGGATGACCGAAAGAATGTCGAAACCCATGCGGGAGCCGACTTCTGACAGAACTTGCCATACGTGTCGGCGCTGCGCGCCAGGTTCAACGATCGCCGTCGAGACATAGGCGCGTTCGAATCCGTGCTGCGGAAGAAAACGCATGTCGTTTCGCTCGGTTTGCCAGGTGCAGGGGACAACGTGCGTCGCCATCTGCGTCAACTCCCACTCGAGGACGTCGACGACGACGAGCACCTCCAAGGTGGAAAGCGCGGCGAGAAGACGTTCGGCATCCGGCGCGGCTCCCACCGGGTCGGCGCCTACGACAATCAGGGCACGGATGTTTCCTGCCTCGATCTCGTCGACCATCGCGACCGACGGCCGCTCGGTGAAGACCTCGCCGAGTTCTGGGCGACTGGCCGGCCCTGGACCAGTTGAGCCGCCTTCGGGCGCATGCCCCTCCCAGGGCGGTCCGTCCATCATCGCGCTGCTGCTAGGCAGAAAGCGCATTCCGCCCATGCGGTCGAGTGAGCCGGTGATGATCCCTATGACCCAGATCAGCCAATAGGTCACCACCGCATCCGGAGAGAAGGAGATTCCGGTTCCTGGTAGGAGGGAGACCTTGCCGTGCCACCTGATAGCGGCGAGCAGATCGAGCAGGTCATCTTGGCCAAGATTCGTTTGGTGCGTCGCCACCCCGAGATCGAACGGGGCAAGTACGGCCCGAAGGTTCTCCACATCCTCTGGTAGACAGGATGATTCGACTTCGCCAGCATCGAAACCGTCCTCGAGCAGCTCGTGTGCGAGCCATGCGAAGATGTAGACATCTGATCCGGGCCGTGGCGCGAGGTGCCGATCGGACATTCGTGCCGTGCGCGTGGCGCGAGGGTCGATGGTCCAGATCTCGCCGCCGCGCTTGCGATATGCACGCACCCGGTTGTTGAAGTTGGTGGCCGGCGTTCCGACATAGCCGCCCGAAACCGACGGGTTCTGCCCGACGACGACCGTCAATGTCGATGCGGGCTCTTCTGGGGTCCACACCGGAACCGCCTGGGTGAAGCCGGTCACCAACTCGGCCGCCCGCATCAGCGGGGCGACATCGAGGGTCAGCGCGCTGTAGAGCGACTTCGTACCGATCATTCCGAAGAAGGTGTGCATGGCAAACAACTCGTTGACGGAGAAGGTTCCCGTACCGGAGAACTTTGCAATGCTGTCAGCGCCATGAACGTCCTTCAACGATTGCAATTTGGTCGCCAGATCGTCGAGAAAGGTTGTCCACCCCACCTCGACACCATCGATGCGCGGGCGGTCGATTCGATGCGCGGCATGATGCACTTGCGGGATGTTGCGGCCCTTTTTGCAGCTGTAACCCTGTGATACCGGATGGTTTGGATCGGCTACCACCTTGGTGATCCGATCACCCTCGACGGTCGCGTGCATGCCGCAGCACGATGCGCAGAGGAAGCAATTGAATCGCACCTGTCGAGGCGCCGTACTCTGCTCACCTGTCATGTGCTGGCCACCCTTGACGTCGAGTCCTACAGTTTCGCGGCCGTCAGGAGTGCGTCTTCGCAAGATCGGCTGTGTCCGCCGCAGGGTCGCGGCGCGTCAACCGGACGTTGAGTTTCGCCAGGCCGCGCAACGTCGGATTCGTCCGCCAACCCGGCGCGCCCACGATGTCGATGCGGTCGACGTGTTTGACGATCTCGCGCAGAACGGTGTGGCCCTCCAGTCGCGCCAACTGGGCGCCCAGGCATAGGTGAACACCCGAGCCGAACGACACGTGGCCGGTGGGGTTCCGTTCCACTCGAAATTCGTCGGGATCCTCGAACTGACGTGGATCCCGGTTGGCCGCGCCCCACAGGAGCAGCACCCGTGACCCCGCGGGGATCGTCACCTTGTCGACGACGTAGTCGGCGCGTGCCGTCCGGTACAAACCTTGAATCGGCGCGAAATAGCGCAACTGTTCTTCGATGGCGCAGGGGATCAGCTCCGGGCGCTCTTGAAGAAGCCGGAGTTGGTCAGGGTTCTCGGACAAGGTCAAGAACAGCGTGCCGAGCATGTTGGTCGTGGTTTCGTTGCCCGCCAGTAGGAGCAGGAACGCGAAGAAGAACAGCTCGTCGTTACTGAGTTGGCCGTGGTGGGCGTTGTCGACAAGACGCCCGAGGACGGTGTGGTCGTCGAGCAACTCGCCCTGGTCCAATTTCTTGGTGAAGTAATGATGAAAATGGCCGATCGCTCTCATGCCCGCGATCCCTTGCCGCGCCCCCGAGAGAGACATATTGGCGTTGGCAAGGCGAACAGTCTCGTTGGACCATGCCTTGAATGCGACCAGGTCGTCGTTTGCGATGCCGAGGATGTGGGCGATCACTGCGGTGGGCAACGGTTCGGCGAGCAATTGCACGACATCCACTTGACTGTTGGTGAACAAACTTGCGGTGTGGTCGACCGCGAGTTGTTCGACCATGGATTGCCATGATTCCAGCGCGCCGCGAGTGAAGGCCGGCTGAGCCTGCTTGCGCATTGCGGTGTGCCGGGGAGGATCCACCGTGAGCAGTGACGGTGAGCGCATGCGGTTGTAAGAGATACCGTCAGCGCTGGACAAAACGTTCGAGGCGCGGGCGCCGGCGCGGACATGCTCGTAATGACTCAGGATGTAGATGCCTCTGCGTGGGTTGTACTGAACTGGCTCCCGTGAAAGCAGCTCGCGGTAGTGGGGATAGGGGTCCGCTGTCGTCTTGGGATCGAGCGGATCGAAGTCGGTGATCTGAACGCCGCTCGGGATCGGCCTTCTGCGAGCCTTCCGCACGACCCCGTTAGCCATGTCGTCGAGGAAGCCCATGGTGAGGCTGGGACCATACATTTTGAGGAACCGCATCTGCGATCGGATCGGCATGGCTGTCAAGCCTAGGTCGGCGATACCCGCGATGTAAATATCTAAGCATCATAGAGTTCATGGTCCGTGCGCTGCGTGTCCTCCACGGGCATACTGGCTCTACCTTCTGGAATTCCAAACTCTGACTAGTTTATGCCAAATTGCCCACCGCGCTTATTCGACAGGCGTCCTGGCTGGGGACTACGCCTTACGGCCTGCGGGCGAGCTGGACTTATGCGTGCTGAAGCCGCTTCAAGACGCGGTCAGGGCCGCAGCGCTCGTGCGGTGGGGTCACGCACGACGACGAAGCTCGTCTTGACTTATCTATTTAAATTAGGAAAATTGCAGGGGCGCTCCGGCGCGGCGTTTGGCGCTATCGAGCAGGCATCTCACCCGTCGCCTATGCGGCAGGCAATGGAGGAACGAGGACGTGACGGGTTGGGGCCAGGACCTGGAGGGAGTCCGCACACTGGTCATTGGCGCGTCATCCGGAATCGGCGAAGCGGTCGCGGTTGCCGCCCGTTCCCGTGGTGCTCGGGTCTGCGTGGCGGCGCGGCGCTTCGAGCGGTTACAGGAGTTGGCCCGAAGACTCAGCGGAGCGGCTCACGAACTCGATGTGTCCGACCCGACGGCGATCGAGGATGTGCTCAGGGCTGTCGATACCGACCTGGGCGGTCTCGACGCCCTCGTGTACACGAGTGCCGTTGTGCCGTTCGCCCGCATCGACGAGACTGATTTCACCACGTGGATGCACGCTTTCGCCGTCAATGCCGTCGGCGCATCGCATGTGATGCGGGCGGCGGCCCCCTACTTCACATGTAATCCCGTCGCGCTCGTCACCTCGAGCCATGAGGCCGGACGGCCGCGGGAGGGTGTTGCTGCATACAACGCCAGCAAGGCCGCTCTCGATGAGATCTGGCGATCGTGGGGGGTCGAACACCCGTCGGTGAACGTGATCCGGGTGAACCTCGGCCCTACCAGTGGGACCGAAATCCTGCGCGGTGCTGACCAGGATCTGCTCGCCGACCTGAATCGCACGTGGGCGCAGCAGGGCATCACGTCGGATTCGGTATCCGACGTCGCCGACGTTGCCAACACACTGCTGTCGCTGATCGCGAATGCCCGGCGCACACCGTCGGTGCGAACCGAAACGGTGCATGTCGTGCCTCGACCCACACCAAGGTTGTGAAGGTCGATGGTTGTGAAGGTCTCGGTGACGGTCCGGTGAGGCGATGAGCATTTCGTTGTTGTTGGAGATGGCGGCGTCAGCGGATCCGGAACGACCGGCAGTGGTGTCCGACGGCCTGCGACTGACGGTGGCGGAGTTGAGCGACCTGGCCGACGGCGGAGCAGGCGTCATCGCATCCTCCGCCGCGGGCCACGTCGCCTATGTCGGCACCGGTGGTGCGATGTTGCCGCTCCTGTTGTTCGCCTCGGCGCGAGCCGGGGTTCCGTTCACGCCGTTGAACTATCGATTGTCCGCCGACGGTCTGCGCACGCTGACCGGTCGACTGACCCGACCACTGGTGATTGTCGACGACGAATACCGGGACATGATCGGCGACGCGGGTAGGCAGGCGATGTCGTCAGCAGATTTTCTGCATGCTGCGCGCAGCGCCGAACCCCCGGCAGAGTTCGCTGATCCGGATGCGGTTGCGGTGGTGCTGTTCACCTCGGGCACGACCTCAGCCCCGAAAGCCGTTGAGCTGACGCATAACAACTTGACCAGCTATATCACCGGAACGGTCGATTTCGGCTCCGCCGAAGCCGGGGACGCCGCGCTGATCTGCGTTCCGCCGTACCACATCGCAGGTGTCTCGGCTGCACTGTCGAACCTCTATGCAGGACGAAAAATGGTGTACCTGGAAAACTTCGACGCACACGCGTGGGTTCGATCGGTGCGTGATGAGGAAGTCACGTCGGCGACCGTCGTTCCCACCATGCTCGACCGGATCGTTGCCGTACTGGAAGAGGCCGCCCCAGAAGAGCGGGTGCTTCCCACACTGCGCACCCTGGCCTACGGCGGTTCGAGGGTTGCCGCGCCGCTGGTACGCAAAGCTCTCTCGTTGTTACCCGAGGTGGGCTTCGTCAATGCCTACGGACTCACCGAAACTAGTTCCACCATCGCCGTTCTCACACCCGACGATCACCGAGTCGCGTCGACGTCCGACGATCCGGCGGTTGCACGTCGGCTTGGCTCGGTAGGCCGACCGGTGCCCGGCATCGAGGTGCAGATTCGTGCCGAGGACGGTGCAGTGCTCGGCGCGGGGGAGACTGGCGAACTCTTGGTACGGGGCGAGCAGGTGTCGGGTCGCTATACGGGCATCGGGTCCGTGCTCGACGAGGACGGCTGGTTTCCGACCAGGGATGTGGCGTATCTCGATCATGAGGGTTACCTGTTCATCGGTGGGCGATCGGACGACACGATCATCCGTGGCGGTGAGAACATAGCGCCGGCCGAGATCGAGGATGTCCTGATCGAGCATCCGGATGTGCGCGATTGTGCGGTGGTGGGCCTCGATGACGCCGAGTGGGGCCAGATCATCGTCGCCGTGGTGGTGGCCACCTCCGGCGCCGCACCCGAGCCCGAGGAACTACGCTCCTACGTCCGCCGACGGCTGCGTGGGTCACGAACACCCGACACGGTGGTGTTCCGCGACGAACTGCCGACGAACGCGACCGGTAAAGTGCTGCGCCGCGACCTCGTCACCCAACTCAATGCGATGAAGGAGGGCGCATGATCAAGAACGGCACCCGGCTACAGAGCCAGGTCTGTGACACTCAGGTCATTGTGGTGCGTAGCGCCGACAGCCTCGACGACCTACGGGCAGGTGGTGCACCGATGGTGCCTGTCGGTACGCAGGCCGACACCGGCCTTGCCATCGACCCCCGGTTCTCAGCCGGCTCGCTCATGGGCAAGCGCTACATCGACGACAGCGGTGCCGAGGTGCTCGTCACCAAGGCGGGTCAGGGTTCGTTGTCCATCGGGTCCACCGCCCTGACGGTCAAGGAAGCTAAACCGCTACCCGCCAGCGACTGAGAGTCAGTCAGTCGCGAATCTCGATGGCCTGCTTGGGGCACGCATGAGCCGCTGCTTCCACCTTGGTGCGTAACGATTCGTCAGGCTCGTCTGTCAACAACTCCAACGTGTCGTCGGGCTGCATCTGGAACACTTCGGGCGCCTCGGTCATGCACAGCGCGTTGCTCTCGCAGATTTCCCAGTCAACAACAACTTTCACAACAGACTCTTTCCACTCGAGTGAGATACCGCTGGCTCTCAGAGTGTGATGGGCACCGAACTCCAGCCGCGCACGGTGCTGGTGTGCACCTGTTCCGCCGCCGACATGTCGGCGTCCCACTCGGGAAAGCGTTTCACCGTCTCTTGCAGCGCGATTCGACCTTCGAGCCTGGCCAACGCGGCGCCGAGGCAGTAGTGCGCCCCGATCCCCAAGGAGACGTGCTGTTTGGGGTCACGGGTGATGTCAAACGTGTCTGCGTTTGGATACTGCCGCTCATCGCGACCGGCTGACCCGGTCAGCAGCAGCACCTTCGACTGCGCCGGGATCACCGTGCCGTGCAATTCGACATCATCCACTGTCCAGCGACCTTGGACAGGTGAGGGCGCCTCGTAGCGCAGCAGCTCTTCCACGGCTCCGGGGATACGCGTGTGGTCCTCGGCCATCAAGCGGAGTTGGTCGCGGTGATCGGGAAAGGTGACCGCAGCCCAACCCAGAAGTCGGGCAACCGTTTCGGTGCCTGCGGTGACGAGCAGACCTCCGAAGTCGGCAGCTACCTCGTCTGTCAACTTCCGGGTGACACCCTGCTCATCGGTGAGCTCAGCCTGGGTCAGGGCGGTGAACAGGTCATCCTTCGGATTCTTGCGGCGCTCGTCAAGCGCGTTGAGGATGTAGCTTTTCACCCAAAGCCGGGCGGTAATGGAGATTTCGTTCATCATTCCCGCTTGGGGGTCGACGTGAAAAATCTTGTCGATCTCAAGGCGGACCTCTTCGCTGTCGGATTCCGGTACGCCGAGCATGGACGAGATCACCATCGAGGGCAGCCGCTGCGCGAAGTCGGTCACATAGTCGAAACCGCTGCTTCCGACGTGAGGATCGAGCAGTTTTCCGCAGAAGGCACGGATACGGTCCTCCATCTCCAAGGTCCGCTTCGGAGTGAACGCGCGAGAGATCAGGGCTCGCAGCGCACTGTGCGCGGGCGGGTCCATGAAGATGAGCACTTCCATCTCGCCGAAGTCGGTGCCCATGTACTCGAGGATGGTGCCGTGGGAGGACGAAAAGGTCTTGGTGTTGTTGGAGGCAGCTTGTACGTCGGCAAAACGGCTGAGGGCATAGAAGTCAAGGCGCTCGTTTCGATACACCGGGGACTCGTCGCGCAAACGCTTCCACACACCGTGCGGGTTCTTGTCGAGTTCGACATCGTACGGATCCCAGTAAATCTCGTCAACGGGCGCGACCACGGACACTCTCCTCGTGTGACTGCTGCTGCGTTCGGTGCCGCCGTCGCGCGTCCCTACCGGAGCAACGCCGCGCCAGCACCCTCCCCCCACCGTCTCGTTTCGCCACTGGTTCCTCGCCGTGCGGGAGAAGCTAGAGGTGGACTGCCGGAGATTATAATAGGGGACTAGAAAAGTCAACGGATGCGAGCTGTCGACACCGTCGCTGGCCGCCGCCCGAGGGGCGCTCCTGGGGAAACACGCTGGTGGGCAACAACCTCAGCTCGACGCAGGATGCCATGCCGACTGCGCCGGGTCCACCATGGGCGTCACAAGGCCTTGACCGACCCTCGAC
>JAEZKH010000074.1 GCA_023415515.1 Actinomycetes bacterium | reverse complement strand
GGTACGGAACGTTCGCGCGTCTGCCTAGCTGATATCGAAGGCGCGGGCGCGTAGCGCGCGCTCGACACCTGCGCGGCCTTCGAGCACCAGCCGCCGCAGCGACGGCTGCAGGTCGCCGTCGAGGAATCGGGTGGCGGCGTCCAGCGCGTCCTCGCTGATGTCCCACGACGGGTAGAGCCCGACGACGACGGTCTGCGCGACCTCACTGGAGCGTCGTTCCCACACGCCGGGGATCGCCGCGAAGTACTTCGCGGTGAACGGCTGCAGCAGCGCCTGCTGACCCGGCTGCACAAAACCGTCGATGATCGAACGCCCGACGATGTTGGGCACGGTGTCGTCCTCGATGACCAGCTGCCAGGCGGTGTTCTTCACCGCGAGCTGCGGACGGGCCGCCGCGGCGCGCGCGGCATTGCGCTTACCCGCCGCAGTGGGGTCGCGCTGCGCCTCAGCGTCGATGAAGGGCGTTGCCTCACTCTCGCCGTCGATGTCTCCGGCGGCTGCCAGTGCGGTGACGATGCGCCACCGCAGATCGGTGTCGATCGTCAGGCCCGTCAACCCGTGTTCGGCCGGGTCGGTGTCGAGCAGCGCCGCCAGCACGGCGACGTGCCGAATCGCGAGCACCGATGTGCAGAGCGCGTTGACGAAGGCCAACTGATGGTCGGAGCCCGGCTCGGCGGCGCGGGCCAACTCGAGCAGCCGATCCGCGAACAGCGGCCAGCCCTCCGAGCACGCCCAGTCCGGGTCGGCATACGAGCGCAGCGCGGTCTGCGCCTGTAGCAGGAGTCGTTGCGCGACACCGACTTCGGACTCGGCCTGCACCCCGTTGACGACGAGTGCGACGAAATCGCGAGCCTTCAACTCGGCCTCGCGGGTCATCTCCCAGGCCGCCGACCACGCCAGTGTCCGGGGGAGCGGCTCGGCGATGTCGGCGATGCGATTCAGCACCGTCTCCAACGACTCGGGGTCCAGTCGCAGCGAGCAGTAGGTCAGGTCGTCGTCGTTGACCAGGACCAGCTTGCCGCGTGGAACACCTTGCAGCGCAGGCACATCGGTGAGCTCACCCTCGATGTCGAGCTCTTCGCGGTGGACCCGCACCAGCTGGCCGGAATCGTCGTCGTCGTAGACGCCGACGGCGAGTCGATGTACGCGGGTCTCGCCTGCGCCGGGCGCGGCGCCGCTCTGGCTGATGGCGAACCGGCTGAAGCGGCCATCGGCGTCCACATCGAAGTCGGCGCGAAGCGTGTTGAGGCCGGTGGTCTTGAGCCACTGCCGTCCCCAGTCCGACAGGTCGCGCCCGGACGACTTCTCCAGCGCGCCGAGCAGATCACCGAAGGTGGCGTTGTCGAATGCGTGGTCGCGGAAGTAGTCGCGCAGGCCGGCGAGGAACGCCTCGAGGCCGACGTAGGCCACCAATTGCTTGAGCACACTTGCGCCCTTGGCGTAGGTGATGCCGTCGAAGTTGACCTCGACCGCGGCGAGGTCGGGGATGTCGGCGGCGACCGGGTGCGTCGACGGCAACTGGTCCTGCCGGTAGGCCCACGGCTTCTCGGCGTTGGCGAACGTCGTCCACGCCTCGGTGTACTCGGTGGCTTCGGCTTGGCAGAGCACCGACGCGAACGTCGCGAAGGACTCGTTGAGCCACAGGTCGTCCCACCACTTCATGGTGACCAGGTCGCCGAACCACATGTGCGCCATCTCGTGGAGCACCGTTTCGGCACGCCGTTCGTAGGACGCCCGGGTGACCTTGCTGCGGAAGACGTAATCTTCGAGGAAGGTCACCGCGCCGGCGTTTTCCATCGCACCCGCATTGAACTCCGGCACGAACAACTGGTCGTACTTGCCGAACGCGTAGGGTTCGCCGAAGTTGCGGTGGTAGAAGTCGAATCCCTGCTTGGTCTCGGTGAACAGTCGGTCGGCGTCCATGAAGTCGGCCAGGCTCTTGCGACAGAACAGGCCCAGCGGGATCTCGCCGTGCTCGTCGCGGTAGGCGTCACGCCAGAAGGCGTACGGTCCGGCGATCAGCGCGACGAGGTAGGTGCTCATCTTCGGTGTGGTCGCGAACGTGACCGTCTTGCTGTCGCCGTTCCGTTCGGCGTTGGTCGGGGCGCCGTTGGAGATCACCTCCCAATGCGCGGGCGCGGTGACGGTGATGTCGAACGTCGCCTTCAGGTCGGGCTGATCGAAGCACGCGAACATCCTCTTGGCGTCGGCGGTCTCGAACTGCGAGTACAGATAGACCTCGTCGTCGACCGGGTCGACGAAACGATGCAGGCCCTCGCCGGTGTTCGAGTACAGGCAGGTGGCGTCGACGACGACAGTGTTGCGTTCCTGCAGGCCGGACAGGGCGATACCGGTGGACTCGTCGTAGCCGGACACATCGAGATCGACGCCGTTGAGGGTGGCGCGTTGGATGCTCTGCGCGGCGATGTCGATGTAGGTGTCGGCGCCGGGGAGCGCGCGGAATTCGACGGTCGCCACGGACCGGAAGGTCTTCTCGCCGGGCGCGCCTGCGCCGTCGGTGAGGTCGAGGTCGACGAGATAGCGTTCGACGGTGACGAGCGCAGCCCGTTCGATGGCCTGGTCGCGGGTCAGATTGGGAAGTACCACACGACCAACCTAGTGGTCCCGCGCGCGGGAGGCCGGACTTGGTCAGCGAGGCAGGCCCGGCAGGCCAGGTGTGTTGATCAGCCCGGAGAGGCCCTGGTTGTCCTGCAGCATGTTGAGGAACGTGCCGTTGCCGATCGATCCCATCATCTGCGGGCAGTACATGGAGATCGCGATGCCGGTGAAGAACGCGGCCAGGCCGGGGTTGATGCCGTTGTTGGCGACCGTCGTGGCGACCTGGGCGAAGCTCTTGCCTGGCTCGACGAGCATCGGGCAGACCCGTTCACCGAGTTGGGCGGTGAGATCGGCGTTGTTGCCGGCGTAGGGGATGTTGTTGCGGTTGAGCGCCGCCAGGAAAGCGTTGTCGGTGTCGTCGGCGCAGGCAGGCGCCGCGAGCGCGACGGCGGCGGTGGCGCAGACCGCTGCGGTGATTGCAGTCTGTCGGGTTAATCGTTTCACTTGTGTAACAGTGGTTGACCTGGGTCACATCGACAACACGCTTCGATAAAGGTTTGGAACACTTCCGCGCGGTGCATGGTTGCCCACGGAGAACTCTGTTTCACCCGCCGATGTAGGAGGACATGTTCATGGCCGAGAAGTCTGTCGCCGATTTCTGGTTCGACCCGCTGTGCCCGTGGTGCTGGATCACGTCGCGATGGATTCTCGAGGTCGAGAAGGTCCGCGACATCGAGGTGAATTTCCACGTCATGAGCCTGGCGGTGCTCAACGAGGGGCGGGACCTCCCCGAGGAGTACAAGAAGGGGCTGGCCGCGGCGTGGCGGCCGGTGCGGGTTGCGATCGCCGCCGAGGAGAACAAGGGCCCCGAGGTGCTGGCGCCGCTGTACACGGCGATGGGCACGCGCATCCACAACAAGGGCTATCGGGAGAACGACCCGGACTTCAGCAAGGTGATTCAGGAGTCGCTGGAGGAGGTCGGACTGCCTGCCGAGTTGGCGGAGGCCGCTGACACCGACAAGTACGACGAGGCGCTGCGCAAGAGCCACCATGCGGGCATGGACAAGGTCGGCGACGACGTCGGCACCCCGACGATCCACGTCAACGGCGTCGCCTTCTTCGGGCCGGTGCTGTCGCGGATCCCGCGCGGCGAGGAGGCAGGCAAGCTCTGGGACGCGTCGGTGACGTTCGCGTCGTACCCGCACTTCTGGGAGCTCAAGCGGTCGCGGACCGAGGACCCGCAGTTCGACTAGAGGCTCGCTTCGCCGGTCCAATCGGCGTACTCAATCCATCCGCAGGTGGTGTTGTCCCGGAATAGCAGATACCGCTCGTGGCTACCCATGCTGAGTTGGAGCCTGCGCAAAATTCTGATGCCGTGTACGTCGGCGCCCCTGAAATGCGATCCGAACCCCACCAAGACGCTTGTAAATCCGATTTCAGCGAGGAGCAGTGCGCGCATCCAGTCAAGGTCGACCAAATCTTCGTTCTCGGTGAGTGCCCTTTCCAATTCCGCGACATATGTGACCCATGTTTCGAAGGTGGGCTGGCCGACGAGGGGTGCCAAGACGCTGAAACCATGGCGCGGAGATTTGGTGTAGGCGCCGATCGCTGTGCACATGAGCCTGCGGTCATCGGCGTCGAGCTCGATGGGGTCGCCATCGGAGTGGACACGTCGCCGTGTCTCGACAGTCTGTCCCTCGGGCGTCCCAAACGCTACGTTGGCTTGCAGAAGTCGCGAGCGCGCGTCAGTACCGATCTTGTCCTGAAGCGATCGTAGGGCCATGATGTCGGTGTCGCTGGATTGCCCGATCTCCCATTCCCAGCCAGTGCCGACCATCTCGCTGCCAAAGCTCGCTTCTGTGAGGAAAAGTGCACGCGCCCAATCGAGATCGGTCAACGGCCCTGCTACCTTGATCGCCTCGAGCAGGCGAATGTGGTAATTCCTGAAGCTGTCGGCGTCGTGCTGACCCACTGCCGGGGGCAGAAGTTCAGAGCCGTTCTTTGCGAGCCCGGAATACTCATTGAGGGCGAGCACCATCAGTTGACGTTCGACCGGGTCGAGCTCGATGAAGACAGCGCTATCATCATTCATGGGTCAACTCCAACTGTTTGGATTGCGTGGGTCCGGCGGTGACTGCCCGAGAAGTATCCTTCCGAGAATGCCGAGTGCACCATCGACTTTCGACGCCTCTTCTGGAGAAATGTGCGTTCCCCAGCCCGGAAGGGTTCCGCCGGCGGCGGACTCACCGACACTGTCCTGGCTCACAAGACGGGGTGTTTCGGAACTGCCTTGCACGGTCTGAGGGGAAACGCTCGGCATCTGCGCGCCGTCGGCAAGCTCTTCTCGCGTGAAGATGCGAACTTCGTAAAGGTGCCTTATCGGCTACATAGTTGGGGTTCGGTGAGTCCGGTTTGAACGCTGTTCCAGCTTGCGTCGTGTCGGTCCGAGTGTCGCGGATGATGAGCACGTTGTCTTCGGGATCGTAGATCGCCGGCACGCCGTCTTTGGTCCATCCAAGACGAAGCCCCCGAGGATGTTCGATGGCTCGCTGCATCTTCTGACGGATGAACTCGGCGAACTGAGCCTTGGTGTCGATGCCGGGAAACTCAGTTCGATGTTCGTCCCAAGCATGCCCGTAGGCGATCTTCTGCGCTGCTCGCATCAACGGATCTTCACTCCAGCCCTCAGCAGGCGGAACGGGCGGCAGGTAAGCCGGCTTCTCGGGCACTGGAACGCCGTGAAAGTCGACCGCCTGCATGACGCCGCTATCGCGGGTGTCGTTCTCCCCGAACGCGAGTGACCGCAATTCCGCTGAAGCCGCGGCAATCTTGGCGGCTGCTCGACGCGCGGCGACCGCCGCCCGGCTCAGATCGTCGGCCGCATTTGTCACACTCTTGCGGTCCGCGCTGAACCGTGACGCCGCGGCCTCGGCAGCCTCACCGGTCCAATCTGAGCCCCCTGGGTGTACGACGTCTCGCCTCACGCCGTCGAACCTCTCGGTCCATCGGTCGGTGTTGTCGGACCAGTAGCTAGCGGCATCGGTCAGATAGTCGCCGGTGAATGCCCGGACCTCTGACAGTATCGGGAGTGTGCCGGTCGCCATCGTCAGACCTCGTGCAACATTTCTTCGTTGTCGGCTTCGGCCGTCCCGAACACTTCCGAGGCGTGCGCGCGACGTCGGCGGTTGTGCGGGACAGTGGGTGCTGTCGTATCGACCGTCCCGGCCAGACGCTCACATTCGGTGCTCGGCCCGACCAGACCTGCCGCGTCGACGCTGAAGACCCCCACGAATCAACGGTAAGGCCGTCCGGAAGTCACTCGTGCACTGATTTGCGGGTGCCGAGATCGACGAAATGGTGAAGTCTTCTCGCACTTCTGCGCCCATATGTCGGTTTGGGCGGTAGGGGGTCAACGAGATCATCGCCAAACACAATGTTGGCCATCGATTTCTGCGTGGTGGTGGTTACACGGGGTGAATTCACGACCCTGGTGCAGAAATCGGCGACGGCTTAATCGTCGCAGCGGATCCAGGGATAGCTCGCGTTCTCGATGAACAGCAGAGCCAACTTGCCTCGATGAATGGTTATCTGAAGGGATCGCAGGACTCGAATCCCGTACTGGTCTGCGCCGCGAAATTGGGGGGCGAAGCCGACGAGGCTGCTGGTGAATCCCATCTCTGTGAGCAGTAGGACGCGGGACCAGTCGAGTTCGGTCAAGGGCTGTTCGTCGTCCACCGCTTGGTGCAGGTGGGCGATATACGCCTTCCATTCGTCGAATGTCCGTTGGCCCGCGATGGGAGCGAGTAGGCCGTAGCCGCGCTCGGGTTCTTGTATGTAGGCGTTGAGCGTGACGAGCATGAGGCGCCGTTCGTCGTCGTCGAATGCGAAGTCGCCCAAGTCCATTGGCAGGATGGCGGTTCGCTCGCTGTTGCTTTCGTCGAACGTGGGGAACGTGGCGTTGTCGACGAGCAGTTGCGCGCGTTCGTCAGTGCTGATTTTGTCTTGCAGTGAGCGCAGGAAGAGCACCAAGCGTTCCTCGCCGCCGAAGGAGAATCGTCGCGCGTTGGCGACCATGTCGCTGCCGAAGGCGAACTCCGTGAGTAGGAGCGCGCGCGCCCAGTCGAGATCGGTCAGCGGTTCACGGGCATCAACGGAGTCGATGAGCGGATTGATGTAGTCCCACCATGCTTGTTGGGTCAACTTGCCAACGAGCGGTGGCAGCAATTCGACAGCACCCTGCGCCGCAAGGCCGTACTCGTTGATGGCCGAGGCCATCAGGTCGCGCTCGTCGTCATCGAGCGCAATCTCTATACGGTGGTCTTCTGCTGTCACGCTGCTTCCTCTGTTTGCCACTTACGCCCAGTGTTCAGGGTTGTCAGGATTCGGCCCCACTTGCCCGAGGATTATTCTTCCCAGGATGCCGAGTGGGCCATCGATTTTGGCGAGTTCTTCCGGTGGCGCGTGAGTTCCCCAGTCCTCGAAGGCGCCGCGGTTGGGACGCTCGTGGGCTGCGCTTGGGGCCTTCGCTTCGGCTGGAGCGGAGTCGGATGAGGGTGGAGCTGAACCAATACTCGCTTGAGCATCGTCGCTCGTTGGGACCCTTGCTTGTGCACCGTCTGCCAGCTGCTCAGCCGTGAGTCTCGGCAAGTAAGTACCGATCTTCCGCTGTGCTTTAGCCGGACTCTCCGGTTTGTAGGCTGTTCCACCGTCGGGCGCGCTCGGACGAGTGTCCCGGATGATAAGGACGTTTTCTTGCGGGTCGTAGATGACCGGAACGCCGTCTTCGCTCAGACCGAGTATGAGCCCGCGGGGATCGTTGATGGCTCGAAGCATTTTCTGGTAGATCAGCTGGGCGAACTCTTCTTGCGAGGGGCCACCGAATTCATGGCCGTGTTTGTCATAAGCGTGCCCGTAAGCGATCTTCTGTGCAGCCCGCAAAAGAGGGTCTTTACTCCAACCCTCGGGCGGCGGGATAGCGGGGGGATTCGGCTTCTGGGGCAGCGGAATGCCGTGGAAGTCGACCGCCTGGATGAGACCGCCGTCGCGCGCATTCCCATCAAACGTGAGAGACGGCAATTCCGCTGTCGCCGAGGCTATCTCGGCCGCTGCGCCCTCATCGACCCTCATTAGCGCGAGCACGTTCGACCGAATCGCGAGCCCGAATCGGCGCATCTGCGCTTCCCGGGCAGCCATCTCCGACGCCGACGTCGTGCTTACGACGGTGCTCAGCGAGAAGTCCTCACCGACCTCGAACCCGGCCGCCTCGGCGTCGCGCACCGTGCGCAGTACTCGCGCCTTCGCCGCGAGCAGGTCGTCGGCTGCCCGACGCGCGACCGTCGCTACTGCCCACAAGCTGTCGGCGGCACCGGTGACGCGGTTCCGGTCGGCACCAACTCGCAGCGCTGCTGCCTCCGCGCCTTCGCCCGTCCAGCCTGGGCGTCTGACTTTCCGATCCAGGGAATCGACGGCACCCGTCCACCTGCTGGCGCTACCAACCCAGTGCGACGCCGCATCCACCAGATAGACGCCGCTGAACGCTTCGACCTCCGACCGCGTCGGAAGGGCGGTGGTGCTCACCGATCAGACCTCGTACAGGAGGTCTTCGTTGGCGGCCTCGGCGGCTGCAAAAGCCCGACCCGCGCCCGACACTTTCTCGCCCGTGGATCGCAGTCGATCGGCGATCCGCTGCGCGGCCCGGTCGACCTCGTTGTGCAGCGCCTGCACCGCCGCGGACGTCGCACGAAAGCCTCCGCTGACGGTCGGCGACGCTGAAACCACCGTTTCGGCCAAGCGGTGGCACTCGCCGCCCAGCCAAGTAAGACCCGTGCTGTCGACGCTGATGACCCCCACAAATCAACGGTAAGGCCGGTCAGAGGACCGCCACACTGATTTGCGCGTGCCGAGACCGACGAAATGGCGGATTCTTCTCGCACTTGTGCGCCCATATGTCGGTTTGGGCGGTAGGGGGGTCTGCCAGAATGGCCGCCATGCGCGTCTACCTGGGCTCTGACCACGCCGGCTTCGAACTCAAGAACGAGGTCATCGAACACCTGAAGAAAAACGGGCACGAGCCCATCGACTGCGGCGCCTACACCTATGACGCCGAGGACGACTATCCCGCGTTCTGCATCGCCGCGGCGCTGAAGACCGTCGGCGACAACGAGAGCCTCGGCATCGTCATCGGCGGGTCGGGCAACGGCGAGCAGATCGCCGCCAACAAGGTGCCCGGCGCTCGCTGCGCGCTGGCGTGGAGCACCGAGACCGCCAAGCTCGCCCGCGAGCACAACAACGCCCAGCTGATGGGCATCGGCGGCCGCATGCACACCGTCCCCGAAGCGCTGGAGATCGTCGACGCGTTCCTCAGCGCCGAGTGGTCCAAAGCCGAACGCCACCAAAGGCGTATCGACATCCTGAAGAAGTACGAAGAGACGCACGTCCCACCCGCCGTGCCCGGCGCACCGTCCTAGATGCCAGAAGGGCACACACTTCACCGGTTGGCTCGACTGCACCAGCGCAAGTTCGGCCGTGCGCCGGTCGTCGTCTCCAGCCCGCAGGGCCGCTTCGCCGACGGTGCCGCCACGGTCAACGGCCGCGTGCTGAAGAAGGCCAGCGCCTGGGGCAAGCACCTGTTCCACCACTACGACGGCGGCCGCGTCGTGCATGTTCACCTCGGCCTATACGGCACGTTCAGCGAGTCGACGGTGCCGATGGCCCCGCCGGTGGGCCAGGTGCGCATGCGGATGGTCGGCGCGGAGTTCGGCACCGATCTGCGCGGGCCGACGGTGTGTGAGGTCATCGAGGAACCCGACGTCGACGACGTGATCGCGCGCCTTGGCCCAGACCCGTTGCGGCGCGACGCCGACGGCTCGCTCGCGTGGGCGCGAATCACGAAGTCGCGCAGGCCGATCGGCGCGCTGCTGATGGATCAGACGGTGATCGCAGGCGTCGGCAACGTGTACCGCAACGAGCTGCTGTTCCGTCATCGCATGGACCCCTACCGGCCCGGCACGAAGATCGACGCCGACGCGTTCGACGCCATGTGGACCGACCTCGTCGCGCTGATGGCCATCGGGTTGCGGCGCGGCAAGATCATCACGATGGACCGCCAGGACGACCACGGTCTGCCGTCGTATCGACCCGGCCGCCCGCGGACCTGGGTCTATCGTCGCGCCGGCGAGCCGTGCCGGGTGTGCGGGACCGAGATCCGCACCGCGGTGCTCGAGGGCCGCAACCTGTTCTGGTGCCCGGTCGACCAGACGTAACCCTTCCTCTCGCGAGCAGACATAAGCGCCCGCGAAAGCCCAGCTCGGGGCGGGCGCGAGTGTCTGCTCGAGCTGAGAAAGTGACCCGACTCAGCGACAATCGGGCCCGTGGAACTGATCCTCGTCGTCGTCGGAGCCATCGTCGTGACCGCCATGGCGCATCGCCGCGGACTCGAGCCGGCGCTGATCATCGTCGTCATCGGCATCGCGGTGTCGTTCCTGCCGGGCTTCGAAGCGCCTGAACTCGACTCACACATCCTGCTGTCGGTCGTCTTGCCGCCGCTGCTCTACTCCGCCGCCCTGGACTTCTCGTTCCCGACGTTCCTGCGCAACATCAGGCCGATCCTCGGTCTCGGTGTCGGCCTCGTCGTGGTCACCGCATTCGCGGTGGCAATGGTGTCGTCGTGGCTGGTGGCCGTTCCGTTGGCGTTCGGCACCGCGCTGGTGCTCGGCGCGGTGGTGGCCCCGCCCGACGCGGTGACGGCCGTCGCGGTCGGCCGCAAGCTCGGCCTGCCCAAGCGGGTGATGGCGATCCTGACAGGGGAGAGCCTCATCAACGACGCGGCGGCGCTGACGCTGTTCTCCGTCGCGGTCGCACAGGTCGCGGGGACCCACACCTTCATCGGGAACCCGTTCCTGCTGTTCGGCTACAGCTCGGTCGTCGGCCCCTTGGTCGGCGCCGTCCTTGGCTACGTGACGCTGTGGATCCGGCAGCGGCTCGCCAATCCGGGCCTGGAGACAGTGCAGGGGCTCGTCGTCCCGTTCGCGGCGTTCATCTGCGCCGAGGAAATCCACGCATCGGGCGTATTGGCCGTAGTGGTAGCAGGTTTCGTCGTCGGCAACGGTGCATTGGGCGCCGGATACCAGACGCGTCTACAGGAACGGTACGTCTGGAATTCGGTCGACGTACTGCTGGAGGCGTTCGTCTTCGCCTACATCGGGCTGCATCTGCGGTTCGTGCTGGAGGATCTGCGCGAGACGCACGAGTCGCTCGCCCAGGTCGCTGTCGGCTCGGCGATCGTGCTGCTGGTCGTCCTGGTGATCCGACCGCTGTCGGTGTTCGCGATCTTCGGCCGCAACAAACTGTCGTCGCACGTGGAGAGCCGCCTGAGCGTGCCGGTACCCTCGACCGGCGGTCGCGGAGCGCTGGGTACGCGACGACGGGCGAAGCCGGCCGGTAAATGGCGTTCGCGTATCGACCGTCGGCCGTTGAATTGGCGCGAAAGCGTCGTGGTGTCCTGGACGGGGATGCGTGGCGTCGTGACATTGGCTGCGGCAGCGGCCATTCCGGTGACGACGGTGTCGGGTGAACCGTTCCCCGAGCGGTCGATGATCCAGGCGATCGCGTTCGTCGTCAGCGTCGGCACGCTGCTCATCCAGGGCTGGACCCTGCCGCTGCTGATCAAACGACTTCACCTGTCGCGGTTCAGCGACGACCACGCCGCCGACCGCGAAGAGGAACTCAAGGCCGAACGTGTCGTGCACGATGCGGCCGACGAAGTGCTGGACGCGTTTGGAGCCAATCCGCCTGAGGGCATGAGCCCACAGGTACTCGCCGAGATCCGCGCGGTGATCGCACGCCACTCGCAGGATGCCGACGAAATGCCCGACCCCGACGCGCACACCAAGCGGTCGGCGGTGTTCTCGGCGCTCTATCGCGACGTGCTGGCCGCGCAGCGGGTGGCGTTGATCGCCGAACGCGACAACGGCCGCATCGAGGACGAAGCGGTGCGCGCGATGCTGGAACGGCTCGACCTGCAGGAGGCCGGTGTGTCGGCGCGGTTGGAGAGCCGTCTGTAGACACCGGCTCGCGGGCGTGAATGCGATTGCTTCATCTTGATTTAACGCACGGTGACAGGTAGTTCACACGTTCACAGCTAACGTCAAGCTCCGTATCCCGCCGGTGGATCTCGAGCACTGACGAGAACCGCGGTTCGACCCGAATTGATCTAGCGGAGGCCCTGTTGACACCGGAAACCGAAGACGCAATCGCCGCGATGGCGGCGGTCAACAACGAGTTCTTCTATTGGGTGTCGATCGCGCTCATGATGCTGATCCACGCCGGCTTCCTGGCCTACGAGGTCGGTGCGTCCCGGTCGAAGAATGTCCTGGCGACTGCGATGAAGAACCTGCTCGCGTTCGCGACGATTGTCGCGTCGTTCTTTTTCGTCGGCTGGTTCCTCTACAACGCGATGCCGAGCGGCTTCATCGAATTCAACGATGCCGCAAAGGCCGCGCTCCCGTGGAGTGACAACATGGGCCCGAACGTCGACGATCCTGCCAGCGGCATCTTCTGGGGTGCATTCGCGTTGTTCGCCGCCACGACGGGGTCGATCATGTCCGGCGCCGTGCTGGAGCGGATCCGCACAAGTGGCTTCCTGGTTCTCACCGTGCTTGTCGGCTCCGTCACGTGGATCATCGGCGCGGCATGGGGTTGGCACGGGGCGGGCTGGATGCTGACCAAGCTCGGCTTTCACGATGTCGGCGCCGCCGGCTGCGTGCACATGATCGCCGGCTTCGCCGCGTTGGGAATCTTGATCAACCTCGGCCCGCGTATCGGCCGGTTCGCCCCGGACGGGACAGCGGTCACCATCCGTCCGCATAATCTACCGCTGACCATGCTCGGGCTGATGCTGATCTTCACCGGGTTCTTCGGCTTCCTGATGGGCTGTGTCATCTATGCCGGCGACGGCTTCAGCACCATCTATGCGAGCCCAACCACGTTGAGCGCGTTCACCTTCAATACATTGATGGGTTTGGCGGGCGGCATCATCGGTGCCTACCTGACATCACGCGGCGAACCGTTCTGGACGATCTCCGGCGGCCTCGCCGGTGTCATCGGCGTCGCGTCGGGGATGGATCTCTACCATCCGGCGCTGGGCTTCCTCTTGGCGTTGGGGGCCGGCGCTCTCATTCCCTACATCGGCAAGCTGCTCGAGAAGTTCAGGATCGACGACGTGGTGGGCGCCGTCGCGGTGCACGGCGGTATCGGGTTGTACTCGGTGCTGATGGCGGGGATCTTCCTGTGGGGATACCCGAACACGGACGGAAACCCGTCAGTGTCGTTGTGGGGACAGGCAATCGGCGCTGTGGTGTTCGCGGCGTTGGGCTTCTTCCCGACGTATCTGGTGTCGCTGGGCTTGAAGAAGGTCGGTCTGCTCCGGATCCCGAAGGAGGTCGAAGAGCAGGGCTTGGATCTGTCCGAGGTACCCGCGACGCCGTACCCCGAAGGCATCCCGATCACGGTGATGCCTGCGCTCAACGGCGGCAAGGCACTCATCGGCGCAACGGAGGTGAAGTAAGTGTTCAGTCCGATCGACAGCTATGACGACGCAGGAGTGGTGTTCACGTTCGGCGGCGATTCCGTCGGGGTGTGGGTGGTGTTCGTTTTGGCGGTGTTGATGTTCGTCGGCTTCTTCGTCCGCATGATCCAGCACGAGAACCGCGCATACAAGGCGATCATCGAGCACAAGCCCGTCGA
>JAEZKH010000322.1 GCA_023415515.1 Actinomycetes bacterium | reverse complement strand
CGCGCGCACAGTTGGCTCCGATGAAGACGATCGCGCTGCGCAACACCGGCGCGTACACCTGATGTCACCGAATCTTGTTGTCGGCGTCGGTATTCGGGAAGACATGCAACAGCGTCGATGCCAGCAGACGGGTTGCCGATCTGCTCCGAGCCGGCTTTGACGGAAGTGACCAGATAGCAGGAACTCTGCACCACGTCGACTTCCAGCACGCTCGGCAATTCGGCCGTCGTAACGCTGGCGTCACCGATCACCACTTGCGACATCTGAATCGGATGGTGCAGATCGAGGTCGCCGATACGACTGTGCGCGCCCCAGGCGCTCTTGAAGAACGCGGCGGCGGGCATCGCGGTCGACGGAGGTACAGGTGGCGCGACACGGGTGCACGGCCATCAGAGCGGTGATCGTCATTCCTGACTTCGAGCGGCGGTCAAGCAGCAAAACGAACGCCCACTGCATGCAGTGTTCGTCGGCTACGGCTCGAGCGTTGTTCTCAGCTCTGCAGGAAGCAGACTGCGCGCAGAACATTGCGATCACAACAAGCGGTTGCCGGTGCTCAGATCGGGTAGTGCAGACCTATGACAATGCGGCCTGAGCCCCCGAACAGGTTGCCGGGCGTCGTCGCCGTCGGCGCGTCGGCCGGTGGAGTGGAAGCCCTCGTCCAATTCGCTGGCGGCCTGCCTAAAAACCTGCCGTACGCGGTGCTGGTCGCACTGCATATGCCGGCCAGCGCACCCAGCGTGCTGGCCCGCATCATCGACCGGGCCGGCCCGCTTCCGGCCGCGCCCGCCATCCACGGGGAAGCGCTCGAACCCGGGCGGCTTTTCGTCGCAGTGCCCAACCGCCACCTGCTGATCCACCACGGCCGGGTGGTCTTGTCCCAGGGACCGTCGGAAAGCGGACACCGCCCGGCGATCAATGCGCTGTTCCGCTCGGTCGCTGTCGATTACCAGGACCGGGCTGTCGGGATTCTGATGTCCGGCGTCCTCGACGACGGGGTGCTCGGGCTGGCCGCCATCCGCTCGCGCGGCGGAAGCACGTTCGCGCAGGACCCCAAGGACGCCTTGTTTTCCGATATGCCGTGCCATGCCCTCGATGCCGGTGTCGTCGACGCCGAGGCGCCCGCCAGCGACCTCGGACGGCTGTTGAGTGAGTTGGTGGTCCGGGAGAAGACCGAGGAGGCGAGAATGCAGCCGGATCGGCGGATGGAACTAGAGAACCGCATCGCGATGGGGCCCCACTTTTCGGCGGATGTGGATTCCGAACGACTGGGCCCGCCGTCGGGATACACCTGCCCGGACTGCAACGGCTCTCTGATGACCGTCGACGACGGCAATTTCCGGTGCCGAGTAGGCCACGCGTGGACCGCCGACGCCTTGTTGCGGGCTCGCGATCATGAAATCGAGCGGGCATTGTGGACAGCGATACGAAGCCTCGAAGAGAAGGTGAAACTGTCCCGTAAGCTAGCGGAGCGGATCGGTGCCACCAGCCTGGGCGCGGTGCACGCCTCCGCAGCGGAGGAAGCCGAGCACGCGATGACCGTCCTGAGCAAGCATCTCGCCGAGGCCGTCCCGCCGCCGCCGGGGGGGCACCTTGACGAATGACCAGATACGCAGCCGGGTCGACATCCTCGACGGCGGCGCCACCCTCCTGACCGTTGCAGGCAGGCTGGACAGCACGAGCTATCGCCCGCTGCGGGACTGCATCGTCAAGGCAGCCCTCGACGAACCGCCCGCGGTGATCGTGGACATCAACGACCTCGCCGTGCCCGCTGAGAGCGCCCTGGCGGTGTTCACCAGCGCGCGGTGGCACGTCGCCCGCTGGCCCGACGTGCCGCTGCTGCTGGTATCCGCGACCGATCGCGGGCGCAATATGTTGCACCGCAACGGCATCACTCGTTATGTACCTGCCTATGCCACCGTGCAGGAAGCAACCGAGGCGGCCGCCGAGCACAATTTCCCCGGCCGCAAACGCGCCAGGGCGGAGTTGGAGCCGGACGCGGCCAGTGTCGCCCTATCCCGCGCGCTGGTGGCCGAGTGGCTGGCCGACTGGTCGCGCTCGGAGCTGACGCCGGCGGCCAACGTTGTGGTCACCGCACTGGTGGAGAACGCGGTCGGGCACGCCGGCGGGGCCACCGCGCTGCGCCTGGAGATCAAGGACGAGGAACTGACAGTGGCGGTCGAGGACAACAGCGTCATTCCCGCGAGCTTCCGGGAGAACGCGCTCGGCGGAAGCGAGCTGTCCAGCCTAAAAATCGTCGACGCCGTCTGCCGCGCTTGGGGCTGCAGCCCCACCGCGACCGGCAAGGTGGTGTGGTGCGTCGTCGGCCCAGAGAACACGTTGTGACGAGGTAATGTTGCGATCCGCGGGTATAGGCACCGGCGGATGGATGGACATGGTCGAGCAGACGGACGAGGCTTTTGAGAGCCTCCTCGTTTATCTGCGTGACGCACGCGGTTTCGATTTCACCGGCTACAAGCGCACGTCGCTGATGCGCCGGGTGCGCCACCGGATGACGCAGATCGGGTGCGAATCGTTTGAGAACTATCTCGACGTGCTGCAGGCCCAGCCGGACGAATTCGCGGCGCTGTTCAACACCATCCTGATCAACGTCACCACGTTCTTCCGCGATATCGAGGCCTGGGATGTCATCCGCGACGACGTGATCCCGCGCATTTTGGCCGAACGAGCCCCC
>JAEZKH010000318.1 GCA_023415515.1 Actinomycetes bacterium | reverse complement strand
GCCGCAGCACGACGCTGCATCAAACGTCGGATCGCCCGAGCCGTTTACCGCGCCCTCCTCGCCGACCACAACACCCGCCAAAAACCACTACAAACAGCCGCCGCTTGACATAGGAGCTATTGCTCGCCGGGAAAAGTCTCGCCGCGGTGTCGGCGTTGTCGGGGGCTCAGTCGTCGCTGCCGACGACCCGCAAGGTGGGTCGGCCCTCGTCGGGGTGTTCGACCTCGTTGCGCTTCGTCGCCTGCTGCGAACTCGGCCGGAGCAGATCGGTGGCGACGTCCTGGTAGCCCCACGCCAGATCCTGCGTTTCCCGCGTCACGCGCGTAGCCGCGCCGCCGACGGTCCCCGCGATCCTGCGCGCATGGACGACTGTCGCGCGGACGGCCTCGTGAACGGCTTCGGTTCCCCGTCGCAGCACTACATCGGCCTTACGGCCCCATCTGGCGAACATCGCACCTCCTCATTTCACCAGTACCGCATCGCGCCAGAGAAGAAACCGGCCAGCGACGCCCTGTCACTGTCCACCGGCGCATTCTGCAGCAGTCGCTGCTGCGGCCACGCCCCTTCGGCCAGTTCGGCGCAATCCGACTCGACGTATCCCACGGCGGACAACCCATTGGGCATTCCCACCGCACGCATGATTCGAACCAGTTCGGCAGCGAGCACGGCGCCCGCGTCCTCCTGCGCCACCTCGGCGACATCGGCGCCGAGATGACCCGCCGCATCGATATGGCGCTGCGGATTACTGCCCGCTGTCGACCGGAAGACGGCAGGCGCATTGAGGATCACCGACATGCCATGCGGCACAATGGGTTCGGATCCTGGATAGCCGTCGGCGTGGAATTCCCGCACCTGACCCGCTACCGCGTAGGCCATCGCGTGCGGGATGTGCACGCCCGCGTTGCCGAACGCGATGCCCGCCAGCGTCGCGGCCCACATCGTCTGCTCGCGCGCTTCGCGGTCCGACGCGTCACCGACAGCACGCTCCAGGTACCGGCCGAGGAGTCGCAGGGCCTCCACGCTGCCCAGGTCGCTCCACGGGTTGGCGCCCTGGCTCATCGGACGTTGGCTCGGCCGGGCGGGAGCCTGCCGGTTCACGAACGGCCGCGCGGTGAACGACTCCAGCGCGTGCGACAGCACATCGAGTCCCGAGCAGGCCACGACCTCAGCGGGCAGGGTGCCGGTGCAGTCCGGGTCGACCAGGGCCTCGGTCGGCCGCAGCGCCGGCGAGGCGATGCCCGTCTTCGCCGACATGGACAACAGGTCGAAGATCGCGATGCCGGTCACCTCGCTGCCCGTCCCTGACGTGGTCGGGCAGGCGATGTGGGGTCGCAGCGGGCCCGGCACCGGCGTTCCCTCACCGACCGGAGGGTTGACGTAGGACAGGAAGTCGGCCGGATGGGTGGCGTACAGGTTGGCGGCCTTCGCGGTGTCGATCACCGACCCACCGCCGAGTGAGACGTAACCGTCGGGTGCGGTCTCCGCCGCGAAGGCCGCGGCCCTGGCGAACGACTCGTCGGTGGGTTCGACATGCGATTCTGCGTAGGGCACGACATCGACGCCTGCGTCGAGCAGAGCGCGTCGCGCCGTGGTGAAGACCTCCAGATCGGCGACGACGGGGTCGGTGAACAGCGCAACCCGTTCCATCCCGAGCGCCCTGGCCCGGTCACCCAGTTCGGTCAGACATCCCCTGCCGAACGTCACGCGGGATGCGTCGACGGTGAACGCGGTGTCCATGCCGTCGGCGGTGGGTTGATAATGACAGCAGCTCATCGAGCCTCCCCTTGCCTACAGGCGAGCATATAGCAGAGAGCAGTGGTCATGACCGACGTTCAAATCAGCACGCACGCACAGCTTTTCGATCTGACCGGGAAAACCGCGTTGGTCACGGGCGGCACCCGCGGCATCGGCATGATGATGGCGCGGGGGCTGCTGCAGGCGGGCGCATCGGTGACGATCAGCTCGCGCAAGGCCGATGCTTGCGCCAACGCTGCGGAACACCTGTCGGAGTTCGGCGAGGTGACCGCGATACCCGCCGACCTGTCCCGCCACGACGAGTGCATCCGACTCGCCGAACAAGTCGCCGCGGCGACCGACGGGCTGAACATACTCGTCAACAATGCGGGGGCGACGTGGGGCGAACCACTGGAAACCTTCCCCGACTCGGCATGGGACAAGGTACTCGACCTCAACGTCAAATCGCCCTTCTGGCTGGTGCAGGCTCTGCTGCCGGCGCTGCGCCGAGCGGGCACCGCCGATGACCCCGCCCGCGTCATCAACGTCGGCAGCATCGACGGAATCCACGTCAGCCCGATGCCCACCTACTCGTATGCCAGCAGCAAGGCGGCCGTACACCAGTTGACGCGGGTGCTCGCGCGCGAACTCGGGCCGCAGCACATCGCCGTCAACGCCGTCGCGCCTGGCCCGTTCGAATCGAAGATGATGGCCGCGACGCTCGAGGCCTTCGGGGATTCGATCGCCGCGGCTGCGCCGCTCGGCCGGATCGGCCGTGACGACGATATGGCGGGTATTGCGGTGTTCCTGTCAAGTCGGGCGGGCTCCTACCTGACCGGTGCGGTCATCCCGGTCGACGGCGGAATCGCGACGACGGCTTCCGGTACGGCTCGCTAGGGAGTGATCGCCCGCGGTGCGCAACCCTCGGCGCCGGCTACCGCCTCAGCCCCATGACGAACCGTTGCACGGTTCGGGTCAGCGATCGCGGAACGTGATCGGGATCCATCAGGTCGTTCTCCGCGAGCGGGCTCGCCTCGCCGGAGATCGTCTGATCGGTGAAGGGGCGAAGCGACCTGCCGTCACCGCGGAGATCCTCGACGGCGGCGCACAACGATCCGTGTCGCCGTACGGCGTCTTCGAACTCGTCGACCGGTACGCCGAGGTGCTCAGACAGGAACCGGTTGCGCACCGAGGTGACTTCGTGGCGGACTGAGTCCCCCGGCCCGCTACCGGGGTCGGCCTCGATGGCCAGATCGCATTCGCTGTCGAACCCCATCGACCTGTTGTTGAGATTCGATGAGCCGATGCGCAGCAGCCGGTCGTCGATGGCCATCACCTTCGAATGAACGTAGATCGGCGTACCGCCGCCGGTCACGGGATAGTAGATGCCCAGCCGGCCGTATTCGTCTGCCTCCCAGAGCACTTGGATGAGCCGGTGCCTGGCGCCATCCATCGTCTCCTGCTCCAGGCGGTTGTTGCCCCTGCGGGGGATGACGATCACGACCTCCGGCCCGTCGGCCTCCCGTAGGCGCTCGGCGAGCGCGTCGACGACGTGGCGCGCTGCCAGATACTGGTTCTCCAGATAGATCGTGTCTCGCGCCGACGCGATCGAAGCGAGGTTGAGCGCCTCGACCTCTCGCACCTCGTCGCGATCGTCCAGTTCTGGAAGCGTGCGTGCGATGGCGACGTCGACTCGGCGCAGTGCGGGCGCCAGCTTGGGCGGCCACGGGAGGTGTTTCGCGTCGACCGGCGCCAGCGACTGACCCGTCGCCGTCGCCCACCGCTGCCTGGCTTGTTCGGCGAGCGCTTCGGCAGCCTCCCCGTCGACCGCAGCGGCCACTTCGTGGCGCGGCCCGTAACCGCGCCCCAGCGTGCGCCGGTCACGGTTGTCGTGCTCGTGTGCCGGGGTGTCCCACCGGTCGACAGTGAGGTCGAGACCGCCGCAGAAGGCGACGGCGTCGTCGATGACCGCGATCTTCTGATGGTGGACGGCACCGGTGGGCCGAGCGCCGTCGATCGCGAAGTGCATGCGCCGGTTGCTCATCCGATTCACCACCGACACCGGCGTCAGCCCGAACCAGATGCCGTCAAATGCGGGGAGCAGACGCAGGTTGGACTTCAGCAGATAGGCCTCGAGTTCGCCGCGCTTCCACAGCAGCCAGTAGAGGAACGCGCCCAGTTGGTTGGGGCCGGCCAATGTCTTCTCGCCACGCTCGAACGTCATCCGGGCGTCGAGATCCCAACCGATCAGCATGATTCGATGTCTGGCGCGCAGCATCGCCGTCTTCACGTGCCGGAAGTAGTCGGCGGCATCGACGATGCAGGCGAACCGATCGGCGCGCGCCACCCGCCAGCAGGTGTCACCGGGAATCAACAGTCGGTCGTCGCGCATGTCGGACGATGTGTACCCCGTTTCGCCTACCGGCGAATCGACTACTTGGCCGGGGTCAGCGCGAGAAGCAGCCGCGACGTGGTTTCCAGCAGCAGCCGGTGCAAATCGTCGTCGGACACGTCGACCAGACGGGGACTGATCGCCGCGCCGTAGATGCCCGCTGTGAGCACCATCATCGCCACTCGCGTAGCGTCGTCTGGTTCGGGACCGACGAGCAACGCGTCGAAACCCTCGACGGCGGCGGCGAATTCGTCGTGTGACCGGATCAGCGGGTCGATCGCGGGATCACCGAAGAACACCGTCGTCAGGCTTCGGTTGCGGACCGCGAGTTCGACCAGACCGCTGATGGCGACGTCGCGGCGCGCCTCCTCGGACCCGATGGCGGCGGCGATCTTGACCAACCGGGCGATGTCGTCGAACACCGGGCCGATCAACGTCAGCACGATGTCTTCCTTGGTGTGGAACTGGTAGTACACCGACGCCTTGGCGACACCGACGCGGTCGGCGATCATCTGCAGGGACGTCCCACTGACGCCGTGCTCGGCGAAGAGTTCGAGGGCCGCCTGCAGCACGCGGTCGCGGACCACCCCGCGGGGCGATGCCAACTTCGTCACACGCGTCCCCTCTGCTCAGTGCCGCTGACCGTACCCCCTGTTCGTGGATCCCGATCCTAAACACGCTCACAGGATTCGCCGGCCGTTGCACTCAGCCGTGTGGCCGACGTAACAAAACCTCTAGCTAAGTGATCTAAGCCATACGGCTTGTCGATACTTAGCCGACCGTATAAGTTTCCGATGACGCGCCGGCGGAAGGGACACGGGTTGATGAGCGGCAAGTCGCCACTGACCGTCCTGAAAAAAGCATGGTTGCCGCTGTTGATCGTCGCGGTTCTCGTGATCGCCGGCATGACCGTCAGCCGCGTCCGCACGTTCTTCGGCGCGGACGGCGTCACGGTGACGCCACGCAACTTCGCCGACGACCCCGAGCCCTTCGATCCCAAGGTGGTTCGCTACGAGATCTTCGGCACCGGAACCTATGCCGACATCAACTATCTCGACCTGGACGCCAAACCCCAGCGGGTCGACGGCGCACCGCTGCCGTGGTCGCTGACCCTGCAGACAACGGCGCCGTCGGCCGCGCCGAACATCGTCGCCCAGGGTGACGGCAGTTCGATCACCTGCCGGATCACCGTCGACGACGAAGTCAAAGACGAAAGGACGTCCGACGGCTTGAATGCCCAGACCTTCTGCTTTGTGAAGTCCGCATGAGTGCGCCCGTCGCCGACACCCCCACCGACGCGTTCCCTCCCGCACGACACACGGCGCGCCCGCCGATTCCGCGGTTGATCCGCACCTTCGCGATCCCGATCATCCTCGGCTGGATCGCGATCATCGCCGTGGCCAACGTGGTCGTCCCCCAGTTGGAGACCGTCGGCCAGATGCGCGCCGTATCGATGAGCCCCGCCGACGCGCCGTCGATGATCTCGATGAAGAAGGTCGGCGAGCTGTTCAAGGAAGGCGACTCCGACAGCTCGGTGATGATCGTGCTCGAGGGCCAGGACAGGCTGGGCGACGACGCTCACGCGTTCTACGACCAGATGATCGAGAAACTGCGGGCCGACCGCGCGCACGTGCAGTCGGTGCAGGACTTCTGGAGTGATCCACTCACCGCCACCGGTGCACAGAGCAACGACGGAAAAGCCTCCTACGTCCAGGTCAAACTCGCCGGCAACCAGGGCGAGGCGCTGGCCAACGAGTCGGTCGAGTCCGTCCAGCGCATCGTCGACGGCCTGCAGCCGCCACCGGGGGTCAAGGCGTACGTGACGGGACCGGCGGCGCTGGCGGCCGACCAGCACATCGCCGGCGACCGCAGCATGCAGCTGATCGAGGCGGTGACGTTCACCGTCATCATCATCATGCTGTTGCTCGTGTACCGGTCGTTGGTGACGGTGCTGATCGTTCTGGTGATGGTCGTCCTGGAGTTGGCGGCCTCGCGCGGCCTCGTCGCGTTCCTTGGCTATCACGAGATCATCGGTCTCTCCACATTCGCCACCAACCTGCTCGTGACGCTGGCGATCGCCGCGGCCACCGACTACGCCATCTTCCTCATCGGCAGATATCAAGAGGCGCGGTCGGTCGGTGAGGACCGCGAACAGGCGTACTACACGATGTTTCGGGGCACCGCGCACGTGGTGGCCGGCTCTGGGTTGACGATCGCCGGCGCGGTTTTCTGCCTGTCGTTCACCCGGCTGCCGTACTTCCAGACAATGGGCGTCCCGCTGGCGATCGGCATGTTCATCACGGTGTTCGCCGCCCTCACGCTCGGCCCGGCGATCATCTCCGTTGCCAGCCGGTTCGGTCGGACGCTCGAGCCCAGGCGAGCGATGCGCACCCGCGGTTGGCGCAAAATCGGCGCGTTGGTCGTGCGGTGGCCCGGCGCGATCCTGGTCGCGACCATCGCGCTGTCGCTCATCGGTTTGCTCACCCTGCCCGGGTACATGACCAACTACAACGACCGCAACTACCTGCCCGCCGACCTGCCCGCCAACGAGGGATACGCGGCCGCCGACCGGCACTTCTCCCCGGCGCGGATGAACCCCGAACTACTCATGGTGGAAAGCGACCATGATCTGCGCAATTCGGCCGACTTCCTGGTGATCGACAAGATCGCCAAGGCGATATTCCGCGTCGAGGGCATCTCCCGGGTGCAGGCGATCACCCGACCCGACGGCAAGCCGATCGAACACACGTCGATTCCGTTCCAGATCAGCATGCAGGGCACCACACAGCAGTTGAATCAGAAGTACCTGCAGGACCGGATGGCCGACATGCTCGTGCAGGCCGACGAGATGCAGAACACGATCGACACCATGACGCGGATGCAGAACCTCACCGCACAGATGGCCGACACCACGCACAGCATGGTGACGAAGATGAAGGACATGACCGTCGATGTAGCCCAATTGCGGGACCACATCGCCGATTTCGACGACTTCTTCCGTCCGATCCGGAACTACTTCTATTGGGAACCGCACTGCTACAACATCCCGGTCTGTCACTCCATCAGGGCGATCTTCGACGCCCTCGACGGCGTCGACATCATGACCGACGACATCCAGCAGCTGATCCCGGAGATGGAGCGGCTGGACTCCCTCATGCCGCAGATGGTCGCGATGATGCCCGAAATGATCGAGACCATGAAGACGATGAAGACGATGATGCTGACGATGTACGCCTCGCAGAAGGGCATGCAGGATCAGATGGCCGCGATGCAGGACAACTCGTCGGCCATGGGCGAGGCCTTCGACGCATCGATGAACGACGACTCGTTCTATCTTCCGCCTGAGGTTTTCGACAACCCGGACTTCAAACGCGGTATGGAACAGTTCCTTTCGCCCGACGGGCACGCCGTCCGCTTCATCATCAGCCACGACGGCGATCCGCTGTCGCCGGAGGGCATCGCAAGGATCGACTCGATCAAGAAGGCGGCCAAGGAGGCGATCAAGGGCACCCCGTTGGAGGGATCGACGATCTACCTCGGCGGCACCGCCGCCACGTACAAGGACCTCGCCGACGGCAACACCTATGACCTCGTCATCGCAGCCGTCGCCGCGCTGGCACTCATCTTCATCATCATGCTGCTGATCACCCGCGCGATCGTGGCGTCGGCGGTGATCGTCGGCACGGTGGTGCTGTCGCTCGGCGCCTCGTTCGGCCTGTCGGTCCTGATCTGGCAGCACCTGCTCGGTATCGAACTGCACTGGATGGTGCTGGCCATGTCGGTCATCATCCTGTTGGCCGTCGGCGCGGACTACAACCTACTTCTGGTGTCGCGTTTCAAGGAGGAGATCCACGCCGGCCTGCGCACCGGAATCATCCGATCGATGGGCGGCACCGGATCGGTGGTGACGTCCGCCGGGCTGGTGTTCGCGTTCACGATGATCTCGATGTCGGTGAGCGAGCTGACGGTCATCGGTCAGGTGGGCACCACGATCGGTCTCGGCCTGCTGTTCGACACGCTGGTGATCCGGTCGTTCATGACGCCGTCCATCGCCGCGCTGATGGGCAAGTGGTTCTGGTGGCCGATGCGGGTCCGTGAACGGCCGGTGCCCTCACCGTGGCCGGCACCGCGGACACCTACTCCGGCTTGAGCTCAGCCTGATCGGTGTGTGTCGCGGCGTCGATCAGGGTGCGCGCTACCCACTCGACCCGGCTGAGCGCCTCTTCGAGCGTCAGCGCTCCGGTCAGCACAGCGGTCAGCGCACTCGTCAACGCCGCGTTGAGGCCGAAGCTCACGTCTGGGATGTTCTCCTGCGCAATGCCTTCCAGCAGCCGATCGAACATGTCGGCGTTCGTGCGGCTCATGTGATCGATCGCCGCCTTGGCCTGCGCGTCGGTCGACGTCATCGCCTGCAGCATGAGGGCCGTCATCTCCGGATTGCGGTGGAAGGCGCGCTGGGCGCGCCGCAGATAATCCAGAACTCCCGGCAGCGGCCCCTGTTCGGCGGCACGACTGCCCGCCAGCACGCGGCGGGTCAACCGCTTCTGCCAGTCTTCGAGCGCAGCGGACACCAGATGCTCTTTCGAACTGAAGTACCGGTACACCGTGGCCAGCGCGACGCCTGAGCGCTGCGCCACATCACGCATCTGCACGGCGTCGGCACCGACATCGGCGATCAGGCCGATCACCGCCTCGATGATCTTGGCACGGCGCGCCAACTGCCCGCTGGTCATATCCTCCAACGCGACGATGTCGGCCTGGGTCTGACCGGCCGCTCGGCTTGTGACGGTTGCCTCCCTCATCGAGAACGGTGTTCTTGCAATGAGCAGTATTTTAGCTCAGAAAGTCTGTCCTGTGATTGACATAGGTAGAACCGTGTTTCACTATTGACCGACCATCGCCCGTAGCCTCGTTGGGAGGACACCATGGCCGGACCCGTCGGTCTGCCGGTCATCGACACCATGATCGGCTTCCCTCGCGAGGGTTCGGCACAGTACGACTTCATCCGCAGGCAGACAAAGGACCGCGAGTCGAAGGAGAGCTTCGAGTTCCCGGTCGAGTACATGTTCAAAGACGTGCCCAGCGGCCTACCGACCGATGACCCGGTGTCCTTGGTTCTGCAGCAGATGGACCGGTTCGGCATCGAGAAGGCCATGATCGGCGTGAGCGAGGACTCGGCCGACGTGGCGCTGAAGACCTACCCGGACCGCTTCATCCCATCGGGCGCGATCTGGAACCCCAACGACGTCATGGGTTCGGTCGAAGCGATCCGGCGCGACTTCGAGACCTACGGCATCCGCGCTACTTCGGTGTTTCCTGCCGGGGTGTTCCCCCAGGTTCCGATCGACGATCCGAAGATGTATCCCATCTACGCCACGTGCGTCGAACTGGGGATCCCGATCTTCGTCTGCGCGGGCGTCCCCGGACCGCGTGTGCCCTTTGCGCCGCAAGAGGTTTCGCGGATCGACGTCGTCATGTTCGATTTCCCGGACCTGGTTTTCGTCACCCGCCACGGTTGCGAACCCTGGGAAGATCTCGCGGTGAAGCTGATGCTGAAGTGGCCGAACCTGTACTACTCGACGTCGGCTTTCGCCCCCAAGTACTACCCGAAGGCCGTCATCGACTACGCGAACTCGCGCGGCGCCGACAAGGTGCTCTACGCAGGCTATTTCCCGATGGGCTTGTCGCTGGAGCGGATCTTCAGCGAGCTGCCCGGTGTGCCGTTGTCAGACGAGGTGTGGCCGAAGTTCCTCTACGGCAACGCCGCCCGCATCCTCGGCCTGAAGAGCTGACAGCGATGCCGCTGGCCATCACGAGCGAACAGGAGGATCTCGCCGAGGCGGTCGCCCGGTTCGCGGCTCGCCACGCGCCGGTCGAGAAGACCAGAGCCGCGCTGGACTCCATCGCCGCGGGCGAGTTGCCGACCTGGTGGGAGGATTTCACAGCCAACGGTTTCCACGCCGTGCATCTCCCAGAAGCGGTGGGCGGTCAGGGCGGAACGCTCACCGACCTGGCGTGTGTCGTCGAGACGGCCGCCGCGGCGCTGCTGCCTGGCCCGCTGCTCAGCACTGTCACCACCAGTGCGGTGGCGAACTCGGCGGATCCGCCCGCCACACAGTTGATCACCGAGTTGGCGGCCGGTGCCACTGCGGCGACGGTGCTGCCCGACCAGTCCGACGTTCACGCCACGGCCTGCCCCGACGGCTGGCGCCTGCGCGGCGCCTCGTCGTCGATCCTTGGGATCGCTTCCGCGCGATTTGTGCTGCTCGCCGCAAAAGCCGACGACGGGCACCGCTGGTTCGTGCTGGACATCAACAGCGCCTCGGATCGCAGCCTCTCGGTACACCGGCAACAGGGCACCGACCTGTCGACGGACGTGGGTGTGCTCTCACTCGACGACCACGCCCTCGCGGCTGATTGCGAGCTGGTCGGCATCGACTCCGAGCGGGCCCGCTGCATCGCGGCGGCCCTCGCGGCGTGTGCATCGGCGGGCACAGTACGCCGTTGCGCGGATTCCGCCACCGAATACATCCGCACCCGTGAACAATTCGGGCGTCCAGTCGGCGCATTCCAGGCGCTGCAGCACAAGGCGGCGGTCCTCTACGTCCACACCGAGATGGCGGCCGCCGCCGCATGGGACGCGGTCCGCGCCTCGTCGGAATCCCTCGCACAACATCGGCTCGCTGCAGGCGCGGCAGTCCTGATGGCCGTCGCACCTGGACCTGATCTCGTCCTGGACGCCCTGCTGATGTTCGGCGCGATCGGCTACACGTGGGAACACGACACACACCTCTACTGGCGACGAGCGATCAGCCTTGCTGCGTCCCTCGGCCCGACGACGCGGTGGGCCCGCGAAGTGGGCGAGCTGGCTCGCACCACCAGACGTGCGACTGCGTTGAACCTCGGCGACGTCGAATTGGGGTTCCGGGCCGAGGTGGCAGCGGTACTCGACCGCGCCCGAGGCCTTCGCAACGAACACCCGTCCGACGACCGACGCGCACCCGGCCTCGCCACCGGTGCGCAGCGGGACCTGCTCGCCGAAGCCGGCCTGGCCGCACCGCATCTGCCCGCGCCATGGGGGGTGGGCGCATCTCCGGTGCAGCAGGCCATCATCAACGAGGAGTTCGACGTTCGCCCGGACTTGACCAAGCCCTCCCTCGGCATCGCCGAATGGATCCTGCCGACCATCATCGACCACGGAACGCCGTCACAGCGTGAACGGTTCGCATGGCCGATGCTGCGGGGAGTGCAGCGTTGGTGCCAACTGTTCAGCGAGCCAGGCGCGGGGTCGGACCTCGCTTCGCTGGGCACGCGTGCGCGCAAGGTCGACGGCGGGTGGCTGGTCAACGGACACAAGATATGGACCTCCCAAGCGGACCGGGCCCAGTTCGGGGCGCTGTTGGCGCGAAGCGATCCTGATGCGCCCAAACACCGCGGCATCAGTTACTTCCTGGTCGACATGAGCTCTCCGGGTATCACGATCGAGCCGATCAAGCAGGCCAGCGGACACTTCGACTTCACCGAGGTCTTCCTCACCGACGTCTTCGTGCCCGACGACATGCTTGTCGGAAACCCAGGCGACGGTTGGGATCTGGCGGTCGCGACCATGGCCGTGGAACGCACCGCGATCGGTAATTACGTACACATCGACCGGTCGATCGCACTGCGACACATCGCGCACGCCGAAGGCCCCGATCGCGATGCGGCGCTGTGCGCGCTCGGTGAAGTCGAGGCCCACACCGCCGCCATCAAAGCGATGGTGCTGCGCGAAACGCTGCGGCTGGTCGAAGGCGGGTCGGCGGGGCCGACCTCCAGCATCGCGAAGTACGCGATGGTGATGCTGCTGCGCCGGGCGTCGACGGCGGCGCTGCGCCTGACCGGTCACGTCGCGCTGCTCGAGCAATCCGATCCCGCCGTCATCGGACCGTATTTCGACATGCCTTCCGAACTCATCGGCGGAGGGACAGCCGAGATCCAGCTGACCGTCATCGCTTCGATGATTCTCGGCCTACCACGCAAATAGAGAGGACGCCGCTGTGACGAGCGAACTGGGATTCACCTTTTTCGACTGCGACAACCACTACTACGAAGCGCTCGACGCGTTCACCCGACACATCGACCCGGCCTACAAGAAGCGCGGCATCCAATGGGCCGACATCGACGGCAAGCAGCGCCTGATCGTTGGCGGCAGGGTCAACAGGTTCATCCCCAACCCGACCTTCGATCCGGTCGGCAAACCGGGTGCGCTGGACGACTATTTCCGGGGTCGCAACCCACGGGGGGCCGACCTCAACGCGCTGTTCGGTGACCTGGAACCGATACCGGCCGCCTACCGCGACAGAGATGCGCGTATTGCGTTGATGGACGAGCAGGGCATGGCGGGCTGCATCATGCTGCCGACCCTCGGTGTCGGGATGGAGCAGGCGCTGCTGCCCGATCTCGACGCCGCCGTGGCAACCTTCCGCGCGTTCAACCGGTGGATGGACGAAGACTGGGGATTCTCTTACCGGGACCGCATTTTCGCCGCTCCCTACATCACACTGTGCAAGCCCGAGGCGGCCGTGGCGGAACTCGAGTGGGCACTTGACCGCGACGCCCGATTCATCGTGATGATCCCCGGGCCGATCTCCACCGAAGTCGGGATGCGCGCACCCGGAGATCCCATGTTCGACGATTTCTGGCGGCTGGCCAACGACTCGGGCATCACCGTCTGCTACCACTCCGGCGAGACGCACTATTCGAAGTTCATGCCCGCGTGGGGCGAACCCGACTACATGATGTCTTTCCAGGCGCTGCTCGGGTTCCGATCGTTGTTCTCCGGAGATGCGTTGCAGGACACGTTCGCCAACCATCTGCACAACGGCCTTTTCCTGCGCTTCCCAAACCTGCGGATGGCTGCCATCGAGAGCGGCTCAGCGTGGGTGTTCCACCTCTTCGAGAAGCTCACCAAGTCCTACGGCCAGATTCCGTTCGTCTACAAGGAGGATCCGCGCGAGACGTTCAAACGCCATGTCTGGGTGTCGCCGTTCTACGAGGACGAACTCGCCAGCCTGCTGGAGCTCTTGGGCGCGGACCACATCATCATGGGATCGGACTTTCCCCACGTCGAGGGGTTGGCCGAACCCGCGTCCTACATCAAGGACCTGGAGAACTTCGACTACACGCCACAACAGTGCCGGACCGTCATGCGTGACAGCGGACTCGGGTTGTCGATTCGCCGACCGGTACGGGCCTCGGGCGGTCATCACCGTGGGACACCGCGATCGACGTCTATGGGCTGAACAGGTGAGCCGACAGGAAGTCGGCCGCATTGTCAACTGCCCGGCGGGCGCTCGCGAGTTCCTCAACGTTGAGCTGAAAGACGTGATGCATGCCTTGCCAGATTTCCAGTTGCACTGTGCCTCCGGCTTTCTCGACGGCTTCGGCGAACCGCGTCGAGTCGTCGAGCAATATCTCGTCGGTACCGACTTGGATCAACACAGGCGGAAGGGCGTCGACGGGGCCGAACAGCGGAGACGCCCGCGGATCGTCGGGGGCGGCCGAGCCGAGGTAGTCGATCGCACAGTCGCGAAGATATGCCGGGTCGAGCAACGGGTCTCCGATGGCGAATTCGCGCATGCTCGGTCCGCTGAGGGTGAGATCGGTCCACGGGGAGAACACCGCGACGGCGGCCGCGTCGACACCGACCCGGTGCGCCTCGGCGACCGTCGCGAGCGATAGACCGCCACCGGCGGAATCGCCGACGACAGCCACCGCAGCATGGTTTTCGGAGAGCCGTCCCAATGTCGCTACGGCGAGGTCGAGCGCCTCCGGCAATTGGGATTCCGGCGCCAGCGGGTATTCCAGCGCAAACACCGCGACGCCGCTACGCACCGCGATCTGGCTCACCAGGCCCACGTAGGCATGCGCGCTTCCCTGCCGATAGCCGCCACCGTGGACGAACAGCACCGCGGCATCCGGTCGTGTCTGCGCGGGCCGCACCCAGACACCCGGTTCACCGGTCACATCGTCGACGGTGACACCGTCCGCCGTCGGTGTCGCGCTGATGAACCGGTCGTAGACATCGCGCGGTTGGCCCTGCTCGGTGGACCAGAAGCGGGCGAATTCGGTGCGAAGAGCGCGACCCCTGGCGATGTCGGCGTCCTCGATGGGGATGAAGGCCATCGCCGTCCTCAACGGTCGAGTATCGATCAGAGCGTCGACAAGCTTAGTTCCACCCGAACTCAGGTGTTGAGAACGGCGTTCAAGAGTGCCCAACTCGCCTAGAGTGGCGAGGCGGCTTGGGGGAAGGACGATCATGCGAGGCGATTCAGACAGCGACGTAGTGGCGCCGAAACTTCCTGGCGGTGAGACGTTGCCGTTCGCACCGACCCCGTCGGCGAGCATCGCGGGGCGGACACTGCAGGAATCCGTGTATGCCCAGCGCGCCGTGCCGCGCCGACTGCCCGACGACGCCCCCAACATCGTCATCGTCCTCATCGACGACGCCGGCCCTGGTCTGCCGTCGACATTCGGCGGTGAGGTGCGCACCGCCACCATGGACCGGATCTGCGCCGAGGGTGTGTCGTACAACAGGTTCCATACCACCGCGATGTGCTCGCCCACCCGGGCGTCCCTGCTGACCGGCCGCAACCATCACGAGATCGGCAACGGCCAGATCGCCGAGTTGGCCAATGACTGGGACGGCTACGCGGGCAAGATCCCGCGCACCAGTGCGACCGTGGCCGAGGTGCTCAAGCAGTACGGATACGCCACCTCGGCCTTCGGAAAATGGCACAACACCCCCGCCGAGGAGACCACCGCCGCCGGACCTTTCGAAAATTGGCCGACGGGCTTGGGATTCGAATACTTCTACGGCTTCCTCGCAGGCGAGGCGTCGCAATACGAACCGCATCTGGTGCGCAACACCACTGTCGTCACTCCCCCGCGGACGCCGGAGCAGGGATATCACCTGTCGGAGGATCTGGCCGACGACGCGATCTCGTGGCTGCGTCGGCACAGGGCGTTCAACGCCGACAAGCCGTTCTTCATGTACTGGGCCAGTGGCTGCCTGCACGGGCCGCACCACGTCATGAAGGAGTGGGCCGACAAGTACGCGGGCAAATTCGACGACGGCTGGGATGCCTACCGCGAGCGCGTTTTCGCTCGCGCGAAGGAGAAGGGCTGGATTACACAGGACTGCGTGCTCACCGGACGTGATGAGACGCTGGCGTCCTGGGACAGCATCCCCGACGATGAGAAACCGTTCCAGCGCCGCCTGATGGAGGTGGCCGCCGGATACGCCGAACACGTCGACGTGCAGGTCGGCCGGATCGCCGACGAACTCGACAACCTCGGCTATGCGGACAACACGTTGTTCTTCTACATCTGGGGCGACAACGGCTCCTCGGGCGAGGGCCAGAACGGCACCATCGCAGAGTTGCTGGCGCAGAACGGGATTCCCACCACCGTCCGGCAGCACATCGACGCACTCGACCAACTCGGCGGACTCGACGTGCTCGGCTCGCCACTGGTCGACAACCAGTACCACGCCGCGTGGGCGTGGGCAGGCAGCACGCCGTACAAGGGCATGAAGTTGCTCGCGTCGCACCTCGGCGGCACCCGCAACCCGATGGCGATCCGGTGGCCGGCAAGGGTCGACCCCGACGCCACCGCGCGCAGCCACTTCGTGCACTGCAACGACGTCGTGCCGACCATCTACGAGATCATCGGCATCCAGCCGCCGCTGACCGTCAATGGCACCCCGCAGATCGCATTGGCGGGAGCCAGTTTCGCGCGAACACTCACCGACCGGTCGGCCGACGGCGGCAAGAAGACCCAGTACTTCGAGATCATGGGCAGCCGGGCCATCTATCACGACGGCTGGCTGGCCAGCGCCCGCGGTCCGCGGCTTCCGTGGGTGCCCGGGCAACCCGAGGGCATCGCTACCTGGACACCGGACAACGACCGCTGGGAGCTGTATCACCTCGACGAAGACTGGTCGCAGGCGAACGATCTCGCCGACCAGCACCCGGAGAAGCTCGCTGCGATGCGCGAGATGTTCGCGATCGAGGCGGCGCGCAACTCGGTGCTGCCGGTCGGTGGTGGCTTGTGGGTCCCGGTATTCCACCCGGAACTGCGCGTCGCTCCGCCGTATCGGGAGTGGGAGTTCTCCGGCGACACCGTGCGCATGCCCGAGTTCTGCGCACCTGCGTTGGGTAACAAGAACAATACCGTCACCATCGACGCCGACCTACCCGAGAACGCCAACGGTGTGCTGTACGCGCTCGGTGCGGCCGCAGGCGGACTGACGTGCTACCTCGACGACGGGTACCTGTGCTACGAGTACAACCTGTTCATCCTGATGCGCACCAAGATCCGCTCCGAGACGAAAGTGCCTGCGGGACAGACCACCATCACCGTCGAAACACGCTACGCCGAAGAGCGGCCCGCAGGCCCGCTGGACATCACCCTTCGCGTCGCCGAAGACGTCGTTGCCAGTGGCCAGGTTCCGGTCAGCGCCCCGCTCCTGTTCACCGCCAACGACTGCCTCGACATCGGCACCTGTCTGGGCTCACCAGTTTCGCTGGACTACCGCGAGCGGGCACCCTTCCCGTTCGAGGGCCACATCAGCCGCGTGCACGTCGCCTACACCTGAGGGGCCAGCCCGAATATCCGTACCTCAGACGTTTTCCCTTTCAGGGCGTGGGACCCCCGGTCGCGCAGGCCAGACGGTTGGGCAGTGAGTGCGGCTACCGACTGCTCGGTGAGCAGAATCACGTCTCCGGTCGTTTTCGTGAGCTGCTCGACGCGGGCCGCGACGTTGACGGCGTCGCCGATGAGGGTGAACTCCAGCTTGCCCGCACCGCCGATGGTGCCTGCGATGACCACGCCGGTGTTGATTCCGATGCCGACACGAAGCTCACCTGTGAACCGGTCGGCCACGAGGCGCTGGATGTCCATTGCGGCATTCAGGGCCGCATCGGCATGATCGGCAAGGTCGTTGGGCGCTCCGAACACCGCGAGTGCGCCGTCGCCGAGGAATTTGTTGACGTGCCCACCCCTGTCCACGACAGCAGGCACGACGATGTCGAACAGCGCGTTCAGGCGTGCGACGGTGTCCTCGGCGGAATTCGCCTCGGCGAACGGGGTGAAGTCGCGGATGTCGACGAACATCACGCTGACCTCCCGACGCTCGCCGGTGAACACGTCGTCGCCCTGATCGAGCAGGCGCGCCGCGAGGGCGGGGTCGACGTAAGTACCGAACGCGCCCTGAAGGCGTTGTCGCTCAGCCAATCCCGTCTGCATACGGTTGAACGACGCCGCCAGCGCACCGAGATCGTCGTCCTGAACCACCGGCAGCCGTTGACTGTAATCCCCTGCGGCGACGCGATCGGCACCCGCCGCGAGATCGCGAATCGGACGCAGCGACGGCGCGAACCCGAAGCCGACGCTGATCGGCACTGCGTAGGCAAGCGTCAGCGCGGCCCCAATAGCGAACGCGACGATCGGAAACCTGCTCGCCGGCCCGAAACCGGCGGCAAGTTCTGCCCCCGCGACAGCGAACGCGAATGCCACCGCAACCACGGCCACGTTGGACCACGTGGCAAAACTCGGGCGGGAGCGCGGCAGGGCGTCGCCGATCGCGGTCTCTCCCGCGAGCGCAACCCTGACCGGCCGCTGTACGGACTCCACGATGCTGCGTATGGCGATCAACTGAACGCCTGCGCCGAAGGCGGCGCCCAGTACCGCGTACTGAACCAGCCGCGATGGCGGCGCCCCCACCACCGCACCGACAATGACCGACAGGATGGCGGCCCACACCGCAGCGGTCCACACCGCGTGGCGGGACGCGCTCCTGGCATCGCTGTAGGAGGCCTCCAGCGCGGCGGACCGATCGACCTCGTGCCCGGCCGCCACCTGTTCGGCCAGGCTCATCGACCTGCGAACAAGACGGATATTCGCATACTGCAGCACCGAAACAGCCGCGAACGTGATCGCCGCTGCTTCAACGTAGCGATCCGATTTCTCGAAAGCGACGATCATGAACGACATCAGAAACCAGACCGGCAGCGCGACGGGGAGGGCGAGCAGATATACCGCCCACCGGTATCTGGTGCCGTACCGATCCCACGCCCACTGCCAGATTCGGTCCATGCCGGGACACTAAAGGCTTGTCACCGCGCGCGACTGTCGATTGCGATCCCACGGCCAGGTCATCAGCGCCCATACGATGAGCACGATCACGACCTCGGCCAGCAGATAGAAGGGCCACGGCCCCAACAGATCCAGCGCTGACGCGGTCGGCGGTTTCCTGTTCAGATAGCCGTAGTTGGTTCCGAAGATCACGTTGAAGGCGAAGGTGAACGCCACCCACGCGAGTCCGACGCCCGCCGCTAACCGGTAGTCGCGCCACGTCGGACGGTTGCCCCGCCCCCAGGTCAGATATATCGCCGCCCACACCACGAGCACATGAAGGGTGAAGAAGGTGACGAAGAGGTGGTGGGGGAAGTCCGGAGCGCCCTCGGCCGGCGTGCCGATATCGGGTGTGATGAGCGCCTGCGAGCTCAGGAACAGGCCCCAGTAGTAGGTGAGTACGAAGGCCCAGTGCCGTCGCGACCACAACGCGTATGCGGCGATCAGTTCGGCAATGTCGCACAGCTGCAGCGGAATAGAAGTCTGGATATCGGGCCGGATCAGCTTGTAGACCAGCGCCACGACGAATGCGATGAGGAGTGCGGCCGCCAGGATCCGCCCGAGCACGCGGGCTTGCGCTTCGGTCTGGGAACGCCCGATCCAGACCAGTGCCACGGCGCCGATGACGAACACGGCGAGAACGATCAGATGGGACGGGCCGTAGGCGGTGAACTCCCGCTGGGCGGACACGGCTAGGTCGACTCGTTGTCGGTCACCCGTCGATTATCCGCCGCTACGGCTTGATCCACCGCCATTGAGTCGACCACCAGCGGTGCGCGTCGGGCAGCATGTCCGCGACTGCGCCGACGACGCCCGGCCACTGGTGTTCGTCGTAGTCGTCGCCGGACAACCACCCGCCGCGGGCCACCTTCGGCGCCCATGCCTCGATGTCGGAGCACACGCTCGGGTAATCGTGGCGGGCGTCGATGTGGACCCAGGAGAACGACTCGTCGGCGAACAAGCGTGCCGCCGCCACCGAGTCGCTGATCACCAGCTGTATCGAATCGGCGAAGCCGCAGTCGATGACGTTGCGATGCAGCAGACCGGCGAACGTGCCGCCGCCGTGCTCGACGGCCGGGCCGTGGGCGTTGGTGTCGCGGCGGCCCTCCGGCCCGCTGCCGCGCGCGGTGTCCACCCCGATGACGCCGATGGAACGTCCGTGATCGCGCACCGTCTGCGCCAGCGAGCAGATGCTGCGACCCAGGTAGCAGCCCACTTCGACGAATCGGCTGCCGTCACCGAACTGCGCGACGGCCTCCTGTTGTGCCGACCCCCACTGAAACCACCCCGGGATGTCCTGCCAGCGGTTCACCGGCTCGTCGAAGCCCGACATCGGGTGTGAATATCCGGTCATGTCGTTGTCCCCTGACCTCGCTGACGGCATCTGTGCATCGAATACCGTGTTCCCACGGGAGGAGAAGTCATGCCATCTCTGCGCGACAAGGTCACCTTGGTCACCGGCGCGTCGTCCGGGCTCGGCGCCGAAACCGTGCGGCTGCTTTCCAGAGAAGGAGCAACGGTTTTCGGCATCGCACGCGACACCAGCCGGCTCGCCGAGGTGTTCTCCGACGTGGAAACGGGCGCCTACGCCGTCACGGAACTGAGTTCGGCGTCGGCGTGCCGCGACGCCGTGTCGCGCTGCGTCGAGCAGTTCGGCCGCCTCGACGTGCTCATCAACATCGCAGGCAGCCACCGGATGCGCCGGACCGAGTCCATGACCGACGATGACTGGGCCGACGATCTCGCGGTCAACCTCAGCGGACCGTTCTATCTGTGCCGGGCGGCGCTTCCCCATCTGCTCGCCAATGCGGGCAACATCGTCAATGTCGCCTCGATAGCCGGTGTCGAAGGCCAGGCCTATTCGGCCGGATACTGCGCCGCCAAGCACGGCCTGATCGGGTTGACCCGCGCCCTGGCCGTCGAGTACACCGCCGACCGCCTCCGGGTGAACGCGGTGTGCCCCGGCGGCATGCTCACCCCGCAGATCGAGAACTTCGCCGCGCCGGAGAACCCGAACTTCGACCTGATCATGCGCACAGCCGCACCGCGGGGCCTGATGGCACCGCGCGACGTCGCCAACGTCATCGCCTTCCTGGCCAGCGACGCCGCCGCGGCCGTGCACGGCGCGGTCTATCGCGTCGACAACGGTAAGACCGCCGGCTAACCGGCGCTGGTCCCGACCGCCTTCTCCAGGTCGGTCAACGAGTCCTCGAGGTGCATGAGCAGCCGCTGCAGGTGCGGCACGCTGCGGCGACAGCCGACGAGGCCGAAGTCGAGGTTGTCGGCGTTGTTCGTCAGCGTGATGTTGAGTGCCTGCCCGTCCAACGCGATCGACAGCGGATAGTTGCCGTCGAGTCGTGCGCCTCTCCAGTACAGCGGTTCCCGCGCCCCGGGGACATTGGAGATGACGATGTTGAACGGCGGCGGCGCCGACGACACGAACCCTGGCACGAGGCTGAGCGCGATGCCCGACATCAGGAACGCCGACAACGCCAGCGCCTGCGTCTTCGGAAGCTCCGCGAAAACCTTCTTGTTGTCGCGCATCGAGGTGTTGATCGCCTCTAGCCGCGTGGCCGGGTCTTCGGTGTCGGTGGCGAGGTTGCACAGGATGGTGCCGACCATGTTGCCGCCTGCGTCCTGCTCGTCCTTGGCGCGCAGGCTGATCGGGACCATCGCCACCAGCGGCGTGTCGGGCAGGGCGTCCTGTTCGATGAGGTACGTGCGCAGCGCGCCCGCGCACATCGCCAGCACGACGTCGTTGACGGTGACGCCGGCAGCGGACTTGATCGCCCGGATGCGCGCCAGCGGCCAGGACTGGGCGGCGACGCGTCGCGCTCCCCCGATCGGCACGTTGAACATCGTCTTGGGTGCGCGGAACGGCAGGGTCAACTGCTGTTCCAACAGCGCCGCCCGCGCCACCGACAGCGTGGACGGCGCGAGCGAGGCCACCGATCCGACGGCGCCGGTGACGGCCTGCAGAGCCGAGCGCGTCCCCCCGTCGTCTCTGCTCCTGTGCTTCGGGCCGAGCGTCCACGGCACCCGGATCTCGCGATCGTCGGGATCGGTCGACATCGACCGGATCGTGAGGCGCTGCGCGGAGATGCCGTCGAGCAGCGAGTGGTGAATCTTGGTGTAGATCGCGAAGCGGCCGTCCTCGAGGCCCTCGACGAGGCTGGCCTCCCACAGCGGCCGGTGCCGGTCGAGCAGGGTGCCGTGCAGCCGCGAGACCAACTCGAGCAACTCGCGGATGCGGCCGGGCCGAGGCAGTCCCGACCGGCGCAGGTGGTAGTCGATGTCGACGTCGTCGTCGTAGGCCCATGCCACGTTGGCGATACCGCCGAGCATCCGTCCGGGATGCTTGCGGAACGTCGGCTGGAAGTCGTCGTTCTCGACGATCGTCTCGTGCAGTTCGCGGATGAAGTCGGGGCCGCTGCCCTCGGGCGGCTCGAAGAGCTGCAACCCTGCGACGTGCATCGGGTGTTCACGGGATTCGCCGATGAGGAACAACGAATCGGTCGGCGAGATCAGCTTCACGACCTGACGGTACCCTTCGGGACGAGGTGAGGATGACGAACACATCGGGCAGGGTCGCAGGCAAGGTTGCGTTCATCACCGGGGCGGCGCGGGGCCAGGGCCGGGAACACGCCATCCGGCTCGCGGAGGAAGGCGCCGACATCATCGCCGTCGACGTGTGCGAGGACATCGACACCGTCGGCTATCCCGGTGCCACAGAAGCCGATCTCGACGAGACGGCGGCGCTCGTCGAGAAGCTGGACCGGCGCATCGTCGCCGAGAAGGCGGACGTCAGGGACCTCGACGGGCTGCGCGCCGCACTGCAGCGGGGAGTCGACGAGCTGGGCCGCCCCGACATCGTCGTCGCCAACGCAGGCATCAGCGGCGTGCCATCGCCCGCGGCTCAGATCGACGAAACCGCGTGGCAGACCATGCTCGACATCAACATCACCGGGGTCATGCACACCGCCAAGGTGGCGTTGCCCCACATGTCCGACGGCCGCGGCGGATCGATCATCCTTGTCAGCTCGATGCTCGGGCTGCGCGGCGGCGGATACATGGCCGCCTACGCATCGGCCAAGCACGCCGTCGTCGGCTTGATGAACTCGCTCGCCAATGAGCTTGCGCACCAGTGGATCCGGGTGAACTCGATTCATCCGGGCAACATCCGGACACCGATGATCGACAACGAGTGGTTCCACCGCACCCTGCGGCCCGACCTCACCGAGCCGACCCTCGACGACATCGCCGCCGTGATCGGACACTTCCACATGCTGCCGGCGCCGATCATCGAGGCACGCGCGGTCAGCGACGCCGTACTCTTCCTCGCCTCCGACGAGTCGAAGTACATCACCGGAGCGACGCTGCCGATCGACGCGGGAGCGGTGGCGAAGTTCTGACGCACCGCTACCTGACAGCGGTTTTCCAGCTAGCCGGTAGGCCAACTGGCCGTCAGCAGCGATGACCCGCGGCGCGGCTGCGTGCGAACGTGATGCCCATGCTCACAGGAAACGTCAGGCGCCGATACGACCTGGTCGCACTGATGGTGTGCACCGCGATCGTGGTGTGGGGACTGGTGTCGTCCAACCCGTCGGCCGCCGAGCCGAGCGCGCAGAAGCCGACCATCGTGCTCGTGCACGGGGCGTGGGCCGACACGTCCAGCTGGAACGGCGAAATCCAGATTCTGGAGGGACGCGGCTACCCGGTCAGGGCGATCGCCAACCCGTTGGAGAACCTGACCACCGACTCCGAATACGTCGCAAACTTCCTCACAACGATCGATGGCCCCATCGTCCTCGTCGGACACTCCTACGGCGGGTCGGTGATCACCAACGCCGCGGAAGGCAATCCGAACGTCAAGGCCCTCGTCTATGTCGACGCCGCCGCGCCCGACGTCGGCGAGACCAACGGCTCGCTTTCCGGCGCCGACTCGGTGCTCAAACACAAACCGGATGATCAACTCTTCGACAAGCTCGCCTATCCGGGTGCACCCCAAGGAGCGGCGGACCTCTATTTGAAGCAGGATGTGTTCGTGCAGAGCTTCGGAGACGACCTGCCCGCCGACGTGGCGACCCGACTGTGGGCGACGCAGCGCGCCGCATCGACTGCCGCCTTCGACACGCCGTCTCGGTACGCCGCCTGGAAGACGATCCCGTCGTGGTATTTCATCAGCAGCCGCGATCAGATCATCACCCCGGCGTCAGAACGCGCGATGGCGGCGCGGGCGCATTCCCGGGTCACCGAGTTCGACGGCGGCTCACATCTGACGCTCATCTCCCACCCCGATGCGGTGACGGCGGTCATTCTCGACGCGGCGCAATCGGTGAGCCGATGAATCCACCCGCGAAGAAGTGGGATACCCGGCGCGCAGCGAAGGCCAAGCGCATGAGCGCGGCCACGGATTTCGTCGACGGCAAAGTGGTGAAGGCCGACCGTCTTCAGGATCTGCTTCAGGCTGTCGTCTGGTCCGGCGACCGGGTCGCACTGGAAGGCGACAACCAGAAGCAGGCCGACTTCCTTTCCCGCACACTGGCTCAGTGCGACCCGAAGCGGCTCAACGGCCTGCACATGCTGATCTCTTCGGTGTCCCGGCCTGAGCACCTCGATCTGTTCGACCGCGGGATCGCCGCGAAGCTCGATCTGGCCTATTCCGGGCCGCAGAGCGTCCGCATCGCGCAAATGGTCTCTGACGGCACCGTCCAGATCGGCGCCATCCATACCTACGTCGAGTTGTACGCCCGCATGTTCGTCGATCTCGTGCCCGACGTCGTTCTGCTGTGTGCGTCGGCGGCAGACTCGGACGGCAATCTCTACACCGGCCCGAACACCGAGGACACCCCGACGATCGCCGAAGCCGCCGCCTTCCGCGACGGCGTCGTGCTGGTTCAGGTCGATGAGATCGTCGACACCGAATCGCTTCCCCGCGTTGATATTCCGGGCAGCTGGGTGGATCTGGTGGTGGAAGCCGACAAACCGTTCTTCCTGGAGCCCCTTTTCACCCGCGACCCACGCCACATCGGTGGGGTGGAGATCCTCAAAGCGATGATCGCGATCCGCGGTGTCTACGAGCGCCACAACGTGGTGTCGCTCAACCACGGTGTCGGATTCGACACCGCCGCCATCGAATTGCTGCTGCCCACCTATGGCGAGCAACTCGGCTTGAAGGGCCGGATCGCGCGGCACTGGGTGCTCAACCCTCATCCGACGCTCATCCCTGCCATCGAAACCGGTTGGGTGGAGTCGGTTCACAGCTTCGGCGGTGAATCCGGCATGAACCGCTATGCGGCGGCCCGGCCGGACGTGTTCTTCACCGGCCCCGACGGCTCCCTGCGCTCCAACCGGGTGCTCGCCCAACTCGCCGGACAGTACGCGATCGACATGTTCATCGGGTCTTCGCTGCAGATCGACCGCGACGGCAACTCCTCGACGGTGACCGACGGCCGACTGTCGGGTTTCGGCGGCGCCCCCAACATGGGCCACGATCCGCACGGGCGACGCCATCCATCTGCGGCGTGGCTCGATCTCGCCCATGGCGACGGTGCGGGGCGACGCGGCCGAAAGCTGGTGGTGCAGATGGCGCAGACGTTCCGCGCCGGTGGGGTGCCCACTTTCGTCGAGGCGCTGGATGCCGTCGATGTCGGTGAGCAGGCCGGTATGGCTCTGGCGCCGGTGATGATCTACGGCGACGACGTCTCCCACGTGGTCACCGAGGAGGGAGTCGCCTACCTCTACAGGGCCCCCTCGTTGGACGACCGCCGCGCCGCGCTTGCCGCGATCGCCGGTGTCACGCCGGTGGGCCGCAGAGCCGATGCACGAAGGGTCGAAGCGCTGCGCCGCGACGGGATCGTCGCATTCCCGGAGGATCTCCAAGTCGAGACACGCCTTGCTGATCGCTCGCTGCTGGCCGCGCGCAGCATCGAAGACCTGGTGGCCTGGTCCGGCGGACTCTACGAGCCACCGGCGAAGTTCAGGGACTGGTGATCGCCATGGCGCATCCAGCGGTGGCCCGTCCGTGGGTTCTCACGGCCGAAGAAATCGCCGACATGGCGGTCGTCGCGATCCGCGCCGAAGCCGATCTGACACCGAAGCCGGGCCTTGTCGATCAGCGCGGCGGCGGTGCGCACAGCGACATGGATGTCGCCATGCTGCACGCGTCAGCCGAGGCGCTCCGCACGTCATTCGCCGAATGCGCCTCCGCAGCAGAGGATTCGGCAACCACCACCGATCTGCGTCTTCGTATCGGTGCGATCGGCCGAGCGGGTGAGGCTGCAATGCTCTGTGCGACAGGTGGAGTCAACACCCACCGCGGCGCGCTGTGGGCACTGGGGTTGCTGTGCGCAGGCGCCGCCACCGACCCGCGGAACCCGGTCGCCTGGGCGGCCCGGTTGGCCGCACTGCCCGACCCGTATTCGGTCGCGGCGATCTCGCACGGCGCATCGGCGCGGCACCGCTACGGCGCCACCGGGGCGAAAGGCGAGGCACAGGAAGGCTTTCCGCATGTGCACCGACACGCGTTGCCTGCGATGCGGGCGGCGCGCGCAGCGGGTCTCGATGAGTCGACCTCCCGGCTGGAGGCCCTGCTGGCGCTCATCAAGCACCTCGATGACACCTGCCTCCTCCACCGCGGAGGCGCCGACGGCCTGCGCGCGGTTCAATCGGCCGCGGGCGCCGTGCTCGGCGCGGGTGGGTTGCGGACAGCGAAGGGCCGCCGACTCTTCGGCGAACTCGACGAGATGTGCCTGTCACGCAGGCTCTCGCCTGGCGGCAGCGGAGACCTGATGGCGGTCGCTCTGTTTCTCGACGACATCGGAACAAGGACGGGTGGCCGATGCAGACGCTGAGCTATGAGTTTCCCGCAGTGCGGCGTGCGTCGCATCGCGTTCACGTGGGTGTCGTCGCCTCGGGAGATCTGGAGATCCTGCTGGAACCCCCAACCGACGCTGATCCAGGTGATGCGGTCGCCGTGCGCGTCCGCACTAGCATCGACGGGTTCGACACCGTCTGGCACGACGTGCTGGAGCGGTTCTTCCAGCGCACCCCGCTGGCGGGCAGATGGGAGCTGAACGACTTCGGCGCCACCCCGGGTGTGGTCAACCTGCGGCTGCGCCAGGCCGCGGAAGCGGCGTCGGGGGCACCGTCATGACCGCCACGCCGTCGCCGCTGGCCGGCCTGACCTGGCCGCAACTGTTGTCACGCCACAGCTTCATCGAACTCGACGCGCTCGGGCGGGCGACCGCGCTTCTCGACCCCGGTACCGGACGCGTGCTCGTGGGCCCGTTCGACCGGCTCGAGTCACCCTGGTTGGAACCGCAGGGAATCACCCCGCAATCCGACGACGGCACAGTGCTCGTCAAGGGCACCGTCGACGGCCACGCCGTCGTCGTCGCGGCCATCGAACAGGGCTTTCAGGGCGGCGGCACCGGTGAAGTCTCCGGAGCCAAGATCTCGCAGGCACTGCTGTTGGCTGCCGCCGACTCCCGCGCGGGCCGTCCGACCGCGGGGGTCATCCTGTTCGAGACCGGAGGGGTCCGCCTGCAGGAAGCCAACCTGGGGCTCAACGCCGTCGCCGAGATCTGCTCGGCTGCCCTTGATCTGCGGCAGCTGGCGCCGGTGATCGGAATCGTCGCCGGAACCGTCGGTTCGTTCGGTGGTATGAGCATCGCGGCGGGCCTGTGCACCCGTCTCATCGTCACCCCGCAGGCCCGCATCGGGCTCAACGGACCCGCGGTCATCGAACAGGAGGGCGGCGTCGACGAATTCGACTCCAGCGACCACGAGCTGATCTGGGCAATCGACGGAGGTGAGCGCCGATTCGCCGCCGGCCTCGCCGATGCCCTCGTTCCCGACGACACGCAGATGCTGCGCGGCGAGTTGATCACCGCGGTTCGCTCGGGTGTCGCCGAGCAGGGCAGGCACCGAAGCGAACGGCTCGACATGCTCGCAGCGCGAATAACCGACCACGCGCCGGCCCGTGCACCGGACGCGGCCGCGGCCCCGGACAGCCGGGGACGCATTTGGCTGCGCAGGCTAAGCGGCGACGACAGTCCTGCCGAATTCATCCCGTCGGTGCTGTCGGCCACCACTGCGACCGCGCGCTATCTCGCTGTCGTTCCGGACCCGGACAACCCGTTCCATCGGGCCAGGAACGGGGAGGTGGGGCTCACCGAGTCGTTGGCGTTGGCACGGGCGGTCCTCGACGTCGTCGACGCCGACGACGATGCAGCCGTCAAGCGCGCCATCGTCGCGGTGGTCGATCTCCCCAGCCAGGCATACGGTCGCATCGAAGAAACGGTGGGCTTGCACCAGGCCATGGCGGCCGCCGTCAACGCCTATCACACCGCGCGCAACGCTGGGCATCCGATCGTGGCGCTCGTGGTGGGCACCGCGCTGTCTGGTGGGTTGCTCACCCACGGTCTGCAGGCCAATCAGATTCTGGCGCTTGATGATCCCGGCGTTGAGATCCACGCCATGCACAAGGCGGCCGCCGCCCGCATCACACTGCGCACGGTCGAGGAACTCGACGCACTCGGTGCGAAGATCGCGCCGATGAGCTATGAGGTCTCGGACTGGGCCACGCTCGGATTCTGCGACGGCCTGCTGACGGTCGAGGATGCCGACAATCCGACTGACCGCGACATCGCGACGGTCTCCGCAGCCATTGCCGATGCCGTGCAGCGAGCGCGCAACGGCCCGTCGGACCTGTCCAACCGCCTTGACTCCGAGGCAGCGAAGTCGACGCGGCGTGCGTCGCGCGCCGTCCGCGAAGTACTCGCCAGGCAGTGGAATTCATGACCGCTCCTCTTCCGCACGATCTGCTTCGGATCCCGGTCGAGGCGTCGTCGTTGTTGCCGCGTGACGCACCGGCGTGGGCCGGCCCCGCGCTGGCGGCGGTGCCGTGGGTGACGGTGCGGCGAGCGAGCGCTCCCGAAGGTTTCGCCGCGGTGGGCGTTCGAGGATGCGATCGGTCGCAGCGCTACGCGTGGACCATCCCGTTGTCGGTGGTGCGCGAACAGGTGAAGCCGGAGCAGTTGACGGGCCCCGTCGCCGGTCGGCCGCTACCGGCCATTCGCGTGTTGTCCGCAGTCCGCGGCATCGTCGACGCGTTCGCGTGGGGACCGACGGGCAGCGTGGGGTTCGAGTTGGCGACCGGTGCTCACGCTGTATCGCTGACAAGCGATCTGGACATGGTGATGCGGATGTCGCAGTGCGACGAGGCCGACCTACGACGCCTCAAGCTGATCCACCGTCGCTTGAGCAGCCTTCAGGTCCGCATCGACTGCCTGGTGGAGACGGACGACGGCGCCATCGCTCTCACCGAACTCGTCTCGGACAGCGATGCCGTCCTGCTCCGGACATCCGATGGGCCGCGCCTGGTCGCACGCGCCGCCGCCGTGCCATGAGCCTGGCTTTCCTGTTTCCCGGTCAGGGATCGCAGCGACCCGCCATGCTCGACGAACTGCCGCGAACCCCGGCCACCCGAACCGTCTTCGACGAGTTCGCGACGTGGGCGGACGCGTTCGGCCATCCCACGGACATCGACGGCGTGGAAGCCCTGCGCGATACGGCGCATGCCCAGATCGCGCTGTTGGTGGCCGGTGTGACGTGCGCCCGCAGTCTCGGTGAGGATCACGGTCTGACGCCTGAGTTCGTCGCCGGGCACTCGGTCGGCGCGTTCGCCGCGGCCGTCACCGCGGGCGTCCTGACCTTCACCGAGGCACTCGACGCGGTCGACCTACGCGCGCGACTCATGAAAGAGGCGTGTGCACAGGGCGATTGGGGCATGGCCGCCGTCCTGGGGATGCCGAACCGCGCTGCACGCGCGCTGACGAAGCGGCTGGACACCCAGCTGTGGGTGGCCAACGTCAACAGCGCCACCCAGACCGTGCTCAGTGGCACACGCGCCGCGCTGCAGGACGCGGCGGCGACCGCCAACACCGTTGGCAGCTTCGAGATCCTCGACGTCAATGTGGCATCGCACTGCCCGCTGCAGATCGCGACGGCCCACCGGATCGCCGAGCGCCTTTCCGGCTTGCCTCGGCGGGCACCGTCCTGCCGGTACCTGACCAACACCGGAGGGCGCGCGGTGAGCACCGCCGACGGCGTTCTCGACGACCTTGCGGCGTCGGTCGCCAAACCCGTGCAGTGGTACGACGCCACGCGACTGCTGCCCGAACTGGGTGCGACATGTGCCGTCGAGATGAGACCCGGGCACGTGCTCACCCGTCTGATGGCGGCCAACGCTCCTTCGGTGGTTTCGCAGTCACTGCAGGACAACGGCTTCGACGCGGTGTCTCGGCGAGTCGACCGAGCCTCGTCCTGATCGCCGTTTCGGACCAAACAAGACAGCGCCGCCTAGGAGGTTGTGTGTGGCTTCAGAACGCCACGTCGCCTACCGATTTCACCGCGATGCAGTGGCGGGTAGTCCGGGACGCAGATAGCAGCGGCGTCGTCGAGATGGTGGCGCAGCCGCATTGCATCGATATCGTCGATGCCGAGCATCGAGGATTCGACGGAAGAGACGTGGCCGGCACGCTGGCGTGGGGCGCGAAACCGGCTTACGGTCATGGGAATTCTTTGGAGAGCAAGGACCAGACGGCAGCCACCATGATCGACCGAACCGCGCTCAAGGTCTCTCACCCGGTGAAGACGGCATTCGACATCGTTGTCGACATTCCGCTGCGGGACCTCGAGGAGGACCCTTACCCGTTCTACGGCTGGATGCGCGAGGAGTGTCCCGTCGTCTACGTGCCCGAAACGGGCCGGGTGTGGTTGATGACGTGGGAGTTGGTCAAGGAAGCCGGCGCGAACGACGCGGTGTTCGGCCCGACCAAGGAAGCCCACGAACTCGTCTACGGACGCGGCAACGTGATGAGCCTGACCGGCGCGCAGCACCGCGTCATCCGCAACGCCGCGAACCACCCCGTGCGGCCCAAGCAGGTGAACCGCTACTACGAAACGGGGATCCGCGCCAATGCTCAGAAGTACCTTCACAACGTGCGTCCGCGCGGCGCAGCCGACGCCACCGCAGACATCTTCGAGCCGCTCAGCCAACGCGTCGTCGGCGATGTGCTGGGATTCAGCGATGTCGACGACACCGTCCTCGGGCGGTGGTTCCACGCCCTGGCCGCGTATCTCGTCGATTACGGCCGTGATGCGGCGGTAGCCGAGCAGAGCCGGGTGGTGAAGGCCGAGATTCGCGAGTACCTGGAAGGTCGGCTGCCGCAACTCTCCGCAGCGCCCGATCACACTGCACTGTCACACCTTCTCCACGACGGCATGCCTGAAGGTGAACTCCGGTCCATCGAGGAGATGCTTCCCACGGTGGGCGTTTTGATAGTCGGCGGGTTCCAGGAGCCTGCACACCTGATCGCCAGCACGCTCTTCGCGCTCCTCACACATCCCGAGCAAGCGCGACTGCTCGTCGATGATCCAGTCAGATGGGCCCGTCCCGCCGTCGAGGAAGCACTGCGGTGGCTGCCGCCTTTCGGCATGACCGAAAAACTCACGACCGCGGACGTACATGTCGGCGGTGTCCTGATTCCGGCAGGTACCGAGGTGTCCATGGTCATCGGCTCCGCGAACCGTGACCCGGCGCGGTTCGATCGGCCTGACGAATTCGACATCGCGCGCACCGATCAGGACAACGTGTCCTTCGGCTTCGGCGGCCACTTCTGCATCGGGCACAACGTCGCTCGTGCGCTCGGCGAAGTCGTCCTCGCGGAAACCTTCCAAACCCTCCCGAATCTTCGTCTCGTGCCCGACAATCCACCCGTGGTTCACGGATGGCTCACGCGCGCCCCGAAATCGCTGCCCGTCCGATGGGATGTATGACTGTGAAAATCCATGTCGATAGGAACAAGTGCACCGGGATCGGCCTCTGCGAAGCGGCTTGTCCAGAGCTCTTCGAAGTGGACGACGACGGGGTGCTACAACTCATTCGCGGCGAGGAGATCCCCAACGATGTCGAGGCGGATCAGATCGACGCCGCGATCAGCGGTTGCCCCACCGCCGCACTGAGTAAGAGCGACTGACCAGCCGTTACTCCGATCGGGCGCCATAGGGCCGAGTCAGGTTGTCGGGCTGCAGGATCGCCGTCAGCTCCGACGCGGTGAGCAGTCCGCGATCGAGCACCAGCGATGCGATATCCGAATCCGAGTTCAGTGCGTCTGCGGCCAGCCGTGTCGCGGCCTCGTAGCCGATATGGCGGTTGAGGGCCGTCACCAGCCCGATCGAGTGATCCACCGTCGCCCGCATGTGCTCCGGGTTCGCCGTTATTCCCGTGACACAACGGGTGCGAAGCGTGTCGCACGCCGCGGTCAGATGGGTGAGCGATTCGAACAGGCTGTGGGCGATGATCGGCTCGAACGCATTGAGCTGCAACTGGCCGGCCTCGGCGGCCATGCTGATCGTGATGTCGTTGCCGATCACCTCGAAGGCCACCTGGTTGACCGCTTCGGGGATCACCGGGTTCACCTTTCCTGGCATGATGCTCGAACCCGCCTGCACGGCAGGAAGATTGATCTCGCCGAGACCGGCTCTGGGACCCGACGACAATAATCGCAGATCGTTGCAGATCTTCGACAGTTTGACCGCGGTGCGCTTCAGAACGCCCGACAGTTGAACGAACGACCCCACGTCCTGAGTCGCCTCGACGAGGTTCGACGCCGTCACCAACGGCAGTTCGGTGACAGCGCGCAATTCCTCGCAGGCAACCTCTGCGTACCGGTGGTGCGTATTGAGACCGGTGCCGATGGCGGTGCCCCCGAGGTTGATCTCAGCGACCAGTCGCGCGGCCTCCCCGAGCCGGTCGGCGTCCTCGCCCACCATCACGGCGTAGCTGCCGAACTCCTGGCCCAGTGTCATCGGCACCGCATCCTGCAGCTGGGTGCGTCCCATCTTCAGCAGCCCGCTGAACTCAACTGCCTTGTCCGCGAATGCAGTAACGAACTCTGTCATCGCGAGTTGCAACCGGTGCACGGCAAACTGAACGGCCACCTTGACCGCCGTCGGATACACGTCGTTTGTGCTTTGGCCCATGTTGACGTGCTCGATTGGATGGAGATATCCGTAGTCGCCGCGACGGCGGCCGAGCAGTTCAAGAGCCCGGTTCGCGATCACCTCGTTGGCGTTCATGTTCGTCGAAGTGCCCGCCCCGCCCTGGATCACGTCGACGACGAACTGGTCGTGAAGCGCTCCGTTCTTGATCTCCAGGCAGGCGGCGACGATCGCGTCGACCCGTTCTGCGTCGAGGAGCCCCAGCCGGTGGTTGGCCCGCGCCGCCGCCAGCTTGACGCATGCGAGCGCGATCACGAGTTCGGGATAGCGCGAGATCGGGGTGCCGGTGATCGGGAAGTTGTCCAGGGCACGCGCGGTGTGTACGCCGTAGTACACCGTGCTCGGCACCTGGTAGTGACCGAGAAGGTCGTGCTCGGCGCGGGATTCGATCGCCGTCATCGAGACAGCGGGCGTCAGATGCCGCGATCGGTCGTCTCGGCGACCAGTCCCCCCGCCGATGAGACACGGGATGCCGCCGCCCGGACGCCGCCCGCGCGCCAGTACCCGACCAACGCGAGGAGAATCACCAGGATGAGGGTGCCGATGGTGAACGCCTCGAAGTTGAGCTGAGAAACACCCCATACGTCTTGGAACGAGTACTCCAGACCGAAAAGGCTCTCGATGGTGCCGGGGAAGACCGCGACCCACGAACCAAGAGCGATGAAGGCCAGCACAACGCCTGCGAGGACATAGAAGCCGGTGGTGCCGCCGGGAACGCGGTAGGGGCGGTGCACATCCGGGAAGTCCCTGCGGAGTTTCATGACGGCCGGAATGATCAGCAGGTAGCTGATCAGCAGGGTGGACACCGCCACCGTCAGCACGACGACGAAGACCGATGCGGCAGTTCCTTCGACGAGCGTCAGTGCGGCGATCGCGAATATCGTTGATACGACGCCGGACAGGATGTTCATCCGGACCGGCGTGCCCAGCTTTTCGTGGAACTCGCCGAAGTATCCGCCGAAGAAGGCGCCGTCGGCCGCGGCCATCGCCTGCATGCGGTCGGTGGCCATCATCCACGCACTGCCCTGCGTGAGCAGAGCGAATACGAAGAGCAGCGCGGTCACCACGGTCAGGAATCCGGCTGCCGGACCGTAGACCGAGTAGGCGCGCTCGAGTGCTGCCAGCACGCCGGCGTCGGCGACCTCGTCTGCCGGTGTGGCCCAGAGGATTGCGAGAACGGGCAACACATAGGCGAGCATCGTGATGATGCTGCCTCGCCTGATGGCGGCGGGGACGTCCTTCTGCGGGTTGTGCATTTCACCTGCCGCGGAGTTGGGTGCTTCAAAACCCAGATAGGCGAACAGTGCGATCGGCACGATGGCAAGGAATCCGCCGGTGGTCGGCGTCAACGACGACATAGTGATGGGCTCGAAACCCTCGGCGAACCCGTAGATGACGGCCGTCGCCACGAGGCTGACCAGAACGAGAAGTTTGGCTATCGCGCCTGCGCTGATGACGACCTTGCCTTTCCGCAGGCTGACGATGGCCAGCGTGATCGCCGCCCAGATGAAGATCAGCTTGAAGATGTAGTCGCCGGCACTTCCCGGTTCGATGCCGAAGACGTAGGTGTTCCAGACTTCTGAGGCGATGAAGACCAGCGACCCGCCAAGCCAGATCGGATTGGTGATCCAGTACAGGACAACAGCGATCGCCGCCCACAGCCGCCCGAACGCGTGCTTGACCCACTGATAGGGCCCGCCCTCCTCGGTGAAGGCACCGCCCGTCTCGGCGAAGATCATTGCGGACGGGACGAGGAACGCACCCGCGAGGAACACCGCCCACACCAGGCCCTCTGGCCCGCCGGAGGCCATCAGCCCGATGGTGTCGACACTGATCACCGCCGCGACGATGAAGAAGACGATGTCGCCGCGGCGCAACGTCTTGATCAGCCGGCTTTCCTGCTCGGCGGCCAGTTCGGTCAATCCGGTGGCGCCACCGGGTCGAACGCGATCGGGTGTTTCCGTCATGGCGATCTCCGTTGTGTGAGACGAGGTGGCACGAACACCACAATCACGCCTGGTCGGGTGACGAAATCACTATGCGCCCCCGGCAGGCCAGCTGTAAAACAGAAGAAACTGGAATATTGCATCGCCAAATCCGATGCCTTCACCGCTGACCCGAGGCCATCAGGCGTTGCCTGGCGTCCGGGTCAGTTGCCACGTCGAGAAGCGTGAGCGCCAACGCGCACGCACCGTCCACGGTGGCGCGATCGGCCGCGGCGGTGATCGCCGCGTCCGCGAACTCGCGCTGATGATTGACGGCGGGCAGCGAATCTATGCCGATGTAGGGATGGATCGCCGAGATCTGTTGCGACACATTGCCCATGTCAGTCGATGCGCGATTCATCAACGAGTCGGATCCCGAGCTGAACCGCCGACCGAGTTCTTCGGCACGCCGGACGTAGGCGTCGAGGAGCAGTTCGTCGGTGCGGAACTCGGCGTACGGCTTGCTCTCCGGTGTGACGGTCAGTTCGCAGCCCGTCGCCAATGCGCCCGCCTCGAAGCAGCGGGTGACCCGTTCCTCCAGCGCGGTCAGTTCGGCGAGCGATTGCGCCCGTACATACCAGCGCCCTTCGGTGCGCTGCGGAATCGCGTTGGGTGCTTCCCCACCGTTGGTCATGACGCCATGCACTCGAACGTCCGACGAGAGTTGTTGACGCAGCAGGCCGATGGCGACCTGCGCGATCGTGAAGGCGTCGGCGGCATTGATTCCACGATCGGGATATGCCGCCGCGTGGGCAGCCTTGCCGTCGTAGCGGATGTGGCTGTGCGACACGGCATACGGTTCGGCGCGGGCCACGTCGACAGGCCCGGGGTGAACCATCGCGGCGGCGTGTACGCCGGTGAATCCGCCGCGGTCGAGCATCTCGATCTTGCCGCCGCCACCCTCCTCGGCCGGGGTGCCGAATACCGTCAACGTGATGCCGAGGTCGTCGACCAACGGGGCCAGCGCCAGGGCGGCACCTGTCGAAATCGCGGCGATGATGTTGTGCCCGCATGCGTGGCCGAGGCCGGGTAGGGCATCGTACTCGGCGCACACCGCCAGGTGGAGCGGACCACTGCCCCGCCGCGCCGCGAACGCGGTCGGCAGGTCGGTGAAGTTGTCCTCCACCGTGAACCCCGCATCGGCCAGCTCACCGGCCACCCGCGCGCAGGATCTCACTTCCTCCCAGGCGATTTCGGGGTGTGCGTGCAGATCGTGGGACAGCGCGAGGATCCGCTCGGCCGTGTCGTCACACGCCGATCGAACAACGTCCTCCGCAGCGGTTGTCATAGATCGCCTGGCACCCCGTAGGAGGGGGCGGTGGTCGGGTCGAGCCCGCGCGTCCGGTAGTCCGCCTTTTGTGGTTCCCACACGGCCCACAACCGCTGTAGTTCGCCTACGGGATCATCGTGCCAGTCCACGCGCAGATCGGTGACCGGCCACGGCACGTCGTCGGTGACCTGCAGACCGGCCGAATGGACCGGCCCGGCTTCCCCGCCCGCGTCCATCGCGGCCGTCAGTCCATCGAGGAGCCGCTGTTCGGTCGTGGGCGCCGTTGAATCGGTGAAGCCGCAGAGCATTGCATCGATGACACCGTGCTCGCGCAGCAGATTACCTGCGGCGCCTGCGTTTCGGGTACTCGCGTGATGAAAGACGCCGAGTGCGTTGGCGCCGCTGTGCACGGCTACCGCACCGGCCTTGTCGACGACGACCAACTGGCGATAGTCCGGGTGCTGTTCAGCAGTCAGCGCCGTACCGAGAGCGGCGTGTGCGTCGGCCCCGTCGGCCAGGGCGTCCAACGCCACGGTTCCGAGATGCGGATTTGTGACGTTCTGACTGGCCACCGCCCCTACCCCCGGCCGCAGGTGCACACAGCGGGACGCGACGGCCGGGCTCGACGAGCAGATGACCATCCCGTACGACGCGCCGTCGCGGACCACAAGCGAGAATGTCACGACCCGGCCTCCGGATCGCTGATCACTGCGGTGGCGTCGATCTCGACCAACCACTCCGGGCGCGCGAGTGCGTCCACGACGAGTCCGGTGGACACCGGGTAGACGCCCTTGAGCCAGCGGCCCATGACGCGGTAGACCGGTTCGCGGTAGCGGATGTCGACGAGGTACACGGTCACCTTGACGATGTCGGACAACCGGCTGCCCGCTTCGTCGAGGAGCATTGCGATGTTGCTCATCGCCTTCTCGGTTTGTGCCTCCACGTCGCCGATGCCGACCGATTCCCTCGTGTCGAGGTCCTGCCCGATCTGACCCCGCAGATAGACCACACCGCCGGCGACGACGGCCTGGCAGAGGTCGTTGTCCAGATTCTGTTCCGGGTAGGTGTCCTTGGTGTTGAACGGCCTGATCCGCCGATGCGTCCCCGGAGATGGTGTCGCAGAGCTCATGTGGCCACCTGTTCGGCGAGTGTGTCGTTCCTCGATGTGTCGTACGCCGCGTAGCTGCGTTGGATCGCTATCTGGTCGGCGAGATATTTGGCGTCGTGCCACACACCCCAGATGAAACTCGAGCCTCGCCTGGACTGCCATGGCAGTCCCAGGAAGTAGATACCGGGTTCGGTGGACACCCCGCGCTGGTGTTTCGGCCTGCCGTTGTCGTCGAATGCGTCGACCTGCAGCCAGCTGTAGTCGAACCGGAACCCGGTCGCCCAGACGACCGACGTGACGCCCGACGCCCCAAGATCGAGTTCGAGGATGGGATTGGTCACGCAATCAGGATCGGGGCCGAGCAGCCGGGCTTGCGGCTCTTCGGGCACATCGAGTCCGTTGCGCACGACGTAGGCGTCGGCCTCGTCGAGCATGGACAGGTAGTTGGCATCGCCGTTCTCGATGTTGGTGCGAAGATCCGGCGCGAAGCGGACGACACCGTCGTCGTATCCGACCGCACGACCGAGGAGCGTGATACCGGTGGCGGCCAGTGCCCGGAAGTCGACGGTGTGGCCGCCGCGCGCTCCGCTGACCGCGATGGTGACGTGCTCAGCACCCAGCGGAGGCGCGGCGGCGTCCCACTTGCCGAGAACGCCCAGCCACCAGCAGAAGTCGCGGCCGCGGTAGGAGCGCGGCGGACGGTCGTGGGGTCCGACCGCGAGGTACACCTGTCGGCCCGACTGCTGCAGTTCATCGGCGATCTGCACGCCCGACGATCCTGCCCCGATGACAAGGACAGCGCCATCGGGTAACTGCTGCGGGTTGCGGTAGGAGCTCGAATGGATCTGCGGGATCCCGGCGCTGTCGGGGATGACCGGCGGGATGACCGGCTTCTGAAATGCCCCCGTCGCGGCGACCACATAGCGCGCGTCGATGGGACCCGCTGTCGTCTCGACGCGGAAACCCGGTGTGCCGTCGACCTTTCGGACCGAGGTCACCTCGATGCCGGTACGGATCGGCGCGTCGATCTTCGCGGCGTAGGCGACGAAGTACTCGGCGACCTGATCCTTTGTCGCGAATGCGTCCGGGTCGATGCTGAACTCCTGACCCGGGAATCGGTCATGCCAGGCGGGGCCGTTGGCGACCAGCGAGTCCCAGCGCCCGGTCCGCCAACGCTCGGCGACGCGGTCGCGTTCGAGGACGACGTGCGAAATGCCATGCGAACCGAGATGCTCGCTCATCGCGATCCCGGCCTGACCGGCACCGACGACGACGACTTCGGTCTCCTGGTTCGACATGCCTCCATGATTCAGCCGCACATTGCATCTGTAAAACTCATAGCTTCGATGTACCGCATCTGTGAAACCGAACTAGGGGCGGTCACACGCCACGCGGCGTCGAGAACAGATCGCGACACAGCTCGGCAACCACGCTGGCACGACGGGTGGGACGCATGGTCACCGACTCCAGCAGGACCACAGTCAGACTGGGTGGATCACCGCTGATCGGAATCGCGGCGACGGGGTGCCCGTCGAGTGCCATCGGGACCGCGGCGTGCAGGTTGAGCACGGTGTACGCCAGGCCGCGGCCGACCAGCGCTCGGCAGGTCTCGACGGTGGTCGACCGGAAACGGACGTCTGGCGAGACACCCGCGGCGGCGAAGACGCGCTGGAAGTAGTCGCGGCTGTGGGGCAGGTCCAGCAGCGCCATCGGTTCGTCGGCAAGCTGGTCCAACCGCACGCTCTTCCGCTTCGCGAATCGATGCGACCCCGAGACGAGGACATACGGCGGCAGGGTGAACAACGGCCACGGTTTCAGCCGCGGATCCTCGACGAGGTCGTATCCGATACCCAGCTCGAACGTTCCGCTCGCGACTCCTTCGGCGAGATCCGCCAGGTCGGTTTCGGTGGTCTGCAGGTGCAGGTTCGGGAGTCGTTCGGCCGCCGTGGCCAGCAATTCCGGCAGCAGGTAGGGCGCAACGACTTCGAAGCAGCCGATGGACAGCGTGCCGCTCAACGACGCGCCCAGACCCTGAGCTACCGAGCGCAGATCCGCCGCCGACGCCAGCAGTTGGCGGCTCGCCACGAGCAGTTCCTTGCCCGCAGGCGTGAGCGTGATGCCCTTGGCGTGGTGGCGCACGAGCAGTTGCACCGAAAGGGCGTTCTCCAGGTCGGCGAGCGCGGCCGACATGGCCGATTGCGACAGATGGACCGCTGCGGCGGCATGGGTCACGCTGCCCGCCTCAGCCACCGCGACGAAGTACTCCAGTTGCCGGAGTGTGTAGTCGGCCATCCGCCTCCCGTCGACATCGATCAGATCGATGCTAATGCTCGGAAACCCCGGCTGTACAGATGCACTGATCCAATGCAGTGTTGTAGTCACTCACGCGCTGCGCTGGTGGAAGATCGAGCAAGCGCTGACGACGCGGACACGGGAGAACACGATGCGAGAGTCGCGATACGACATCCTCTTCGAACCGGTGCAGATCGGTCCGGTGACGGCGCGTAACCGCTTCTACCAGGTGCCCCACTGCAACGGCATGGGCTACCGGGACCCGTCCGGCGAGGCGTACATGCGCCAGGTCAAGGCCGAGGGCGGCTGGGCGGTCGTCTGCACCGAGCAGGTCGAGATCCATCCGACATCGGACATCGGGCCGTTCATCGAGCTGCGACTGTGGGACGACCAGGATATTCCTGCGCTGCAACGCATCTCCGACAAGATCCACGATGGCGGCGCCCTTGCGGGCATCGAGTTGGCGCACAACGGGCTCAACAGCCCCAACCTGATCAGTCGCGAGACCCCGCTGAGCCCGCAGCATCTGCCGGTGGCGACGTTCACGGCCGATCCGGTGCAGGCGCGAGCCATGACCAAATCCGATATCGCCGACCTGCGGCGGTGGCACCGCGACGCGGTCCGCCGGTCCATCCAGGCCGGCTACGACATCGTCTATGTGTACGCCGGACACGCGCTCGGCGGGCTGCACCACTTCCTGTCGCGGCGGTACAACAACCGCACCGACGAGTACGGCGGCAGCATGACCAACCGAATGCGATTGTTGCGCGAGGTCCTCGAAGACTCTCGCGAGGAGGCCGACGGGAAGGCCGCGATCGCCTGCCGGATAACCGTCGACGAACTCCTCGGCGACGGCGGAATCAACCGCGCCGACATCGAGGAGGTCATCGGCACCATCGGCGAGCACCCCGATCTGTGGGACTTCGTCCTGGGCAGCTGGGAGGACGATTCGGTGACGTCGCGGTTCGGCCCCGAGGGCGAGCAGGAGCCGTATGTGCGCGGTCTCAAGAGCCTCACCACCAAACCCGTTGTGGGCGTTGGCAGGTTCACCTCGCCGGACATGATGGTGCATCAGATCAAGAGCGGCGTGCTGGACATGATCGGCGCAGCGAGGCCGTCGATCGCCGACCCGTTCCTTCCGCGCAAGATCGAGGTCGGCGACCTCGAGGACATCCGCGAATGCATCGGCTGCAACATCTGTGTGTCCGGCGACTTCACCATGTCCCCCATCCGCTGCACGCAGAACCCGACCATGGGCGAGGAGTTCCGGCGCGGCTGGCATCCGGAACGCATCCGGGCCAAGGAGTCGGACAGTCACGTTCTCGTGGTCGGCGCGGGCCCCGCGGGGATGGAGGCAGCGCGGTCACTGGGAAACCGCGGCTACCGCGTCAGCCTTGCCGAGGCGACGCGGGCTCTGGGCGGCCGCGTCGGGCGTGAGTCCAAACTCCCTGGGCTTTCGGCATGGATCCGGGTTGTGGATTACCGCGAGCAGCAGATCCGCAGGCTCGAGAACATCGATGTCTTCATGCAGAGCGAGATGACGGCCGACGACATCATCGAGAACGACTTCGACCATGTGCTGATCGCCACCGGTTCGCACTGGCGCAGCGACGGGGTGGGACGTTTCCACACCCACCCCATCGACATCGCCGAATCGGCCGATGTGTTGAACCCCGACGCGATCATGGCAGGCGTCCGGCCGCGCGGCCGTCGCGTCGTGGTGTTCGACGACGACCACTACTACATGGGCGGGGTTGTCTCGGAACTGCTGGCCTCCGAAGGATTCGAGGTCGTGCTGGCGACCCCGGCCTCGTATGCGTCGCAGTGGACCGTCAACACGATGGAGGTGATGCGCATCGGCAAACGCCTCATCCGCGCAGCCGTCGACGTGCGCACGAATGTCGCGGTCACCGCGGTCACTGCCGACGGCGTCACGACGTCGTGCATGTTCACCGGCGACGAAAACCATCTGCAGGCGGATTCGGTGGTGCTGGTGACGGCACGCCTGCCCGAGAACCGACTGTTCGACGAACTGATGGCACGCGAATCAGAATGGGAGCAGGCCGAGCTGAGAAGCGTGAAGGCCGTCGGCGACGCCTGGGCGCCGTCGACGATCGCCGCCGCGGTGTGGGCGGGCCACCGCTACGCCGAGGAATTCGACGGACCGGCGCCGCCGGAGGTGCCGTTCCGTCGTGAGGTCACCGAACTCTGCGCCGAACCCGACAGGCTGCTGCCCATCGAACCGGTCGCCCCCGTTAGCAACTGACGCAAGGAATCAGAGGAGAGAACGTGACATCGACCGTCGGAGCCGCTCCCGCCACGCTGGAGGACTGGACACGGTGTGCGGCTGATGTTCGGCCGCGAGACGGCATCTACATCGATGGGGCGTTCCGTCCCGCCGAGTCCGGGGAGACTTTCGCGTCGATCAACCCGGCCACCGGAGATCGTCTTGCTTCGGTGGCGTCCGGTCAATCGGCGGACGTCGATGCCGCTGTGGTCTCTGCCAGAAGGGCTTTCGAGACCGGTGACTGGTCGCGTAGTTCGGTGAGCGAGCGCAAGCGCGTGTTGCTACGGCTGGCCGAGTTGATCAATGAGAACAGTGTGGAATTGGCACTGCTCGACTCGATGGACATGGGCAAACTGGTCAACGAGGCGTTCACTGTGGACGTGCCGTCGGCCGCAGGGCTTGTCGCGTACTACGGCGAGGCTCTGGACAAGATCAACGGCGAGATCGCTCCAACAGAGCCAGGCAACCTCGCGCTGGTCACCCGGGAGCCGCTTGGGGTGGTCGGCGCGGTCACGCCCTGGAACTTCCCACTGGATCTCGCGATCTGGAAAGTGGCGCCCGCGCTCGCGGCGGGCAACAGCGTCGTGCTCAAGCCGTCCGAACGCGCACCGCTGTCCTCGCTTCGGCTGGCCGAACTCGCGACCGAAGCCGGTCTGCCCCCGGGCGTGCTCAACGTCGTACCCGGTCTGGGTGAAACGGCAGGCGCCGCACTGGGTTTGCACCCCGACGTCGACGTGCTGGCGTTCACCGGGTCGACGGCGACGGGTAAACGCTTTCTGCGCTATGCGGCCGACTCCAACCTCAAACAGGTGTGGTTGGAGTGCGGAGGCAAGAGCCCCAACCTCGTCTTCGCCGACGCCGATCTTGACCAGGCTGTGGAGATGGCGTTGTTCGGCGCCTTCTACAACCAGGGTGCCGTCTGCTCCTCGAACTCGCGGCTGCTCGTCGAAAAATCCGTCGCAGACGACTTCATCGCCGACCTCGTCTCCCGCGCGGCGGCCATGCGGCCGGGTAACCCCCTGGATCCGACGGCCGTCCAAGGGGCCATCGTCGACGAGGCTCACACCGCAACTGTGCTCGGGTTCATCGAGCGGGTGGGCCGAGACGGTGACATCCGAGTCGGCGGTCGGCGCGAAACGGTAGACGGCCGTGGGTGTTTCGTGGAGCCCACGGTGGTGACGGGACTGGAACCGTCGGCCGAGCTGATCACCGACGAGGTATTCGGGCCGGTGCTGGCGGTGCAGACATTCGACGACGAGGACGAAGCGATCCGGATGGCCAACGACACCGTCTACGGCTTGGCGGCCTCCGTATGGACCAACGACCTGCGCCGTGCGCACACGGTGGCGGCGGCACTGCGGGCAGGGACCGTGTCGGTGAACACCGTCGATGCGCTCAGTTCGCAGACGCCGTTCGGCGGGTTCAAGCAGTCGGGTTTCGGCCGTGACCTGTCGCTGCACGCACTGGACAAATACACGGGCCTCAAGACGACCTGGATACGCCTGTAACGCTGACCGGTGACCGGGTGCGACACCGCCACTGAGTTCCAGTGTGCTTGGGCGTTGGCCCCGATCAGTGGTGCGGTGTTGGTCTCAGGTAGCCAGTCGAGGCCGACATCGGCGAGCTAGACGTTCACGACGCCGACACGAACAGGGACGTCAACGGTCGTCACTCGGTGAACTTTGCGCGCAACCAGTCGTGGAAGGCGCCGATGTGGTGCTCGCTGGGCACCAGCACACCGCCGTCGCGGTAGACACGCGAACTCATTGCGGGCTGGCATCTTTCGGCCGCCTCGAAATCCTGCGTGTTGACCCGGTGGAACAGTTCGACCGACCGGCTGACGTCGCGGCCGGACCCGACGACCTCCGGCAGGTACAACCAATCGCACTCGACGACGGTGCGATCGGGCGCCATCGGGAACATCCGGTGCACGATGACATGGTCGGGCACGAGGTTCACGAACACCTGCGGACGCACGGTGACCGCGTAATAGCGGCGGTCCTGGTCCTCGGTCACGCCCGGGATGTGGTCGAGGCCCTCGGAGCCGTCGACGGTGAATCCCTTGATGTCCTCGCCGAACTCGGCACCGTGTCCGACGTAGAACTGCGCGGCGTAGCCGTCGGTGAATTCCGGCAGCACCTCGGTCAGTTCGGGGTGGATCGTGGCGCAGTGGTAGCACTCCATGAAGTTCTCGACGATGAGTTTCCAGTTGGCCTTGACGTCGTAGCCGATTCGCCGCCCGACGCGCAGATCGGCGACGCCGTAATGCTCGATCGACCCCAGGTCCCCGAGCCTGTCGACGACGTCCTGCATCACAGTGGCCTCGAACGACGGCGGCTCATCGGCAAGGCACACCCACACGTAGCCGAGCCACTCCGTGACGGCGATCCTGCGCAGCCCGTACTCGACCCGGTCGATATCGGGCATCTTGGTCAGGTTCGGCGCGGCGATCAGTTTGCCGTCGAGATCGTAAGTCCATGCGTGATAAGGGCATTGGAAGGCGCGTCTGACCTCACCGCTCTCCTCTGTGCACAGCTGCGCCCCGCGATGGCGGCATACGTTGAAGAAGGCGTTGACGGCGCCCGTGCGCGACCGCGACACCAGCACGCTCTCCCGGCCCACCTGCACGGTCTTGAAGGCCCCCGGCTTGTCCAGGTCCGAGGAGCGCACGACGCAGAACCACATTGCCTCGAAGACCTTTTCGCACTCGAGGGTGAAAGCCTCCGGGTGCGTGTAGTAGTGGCCCGCAAGGGTGGAGATGAGGCTCTCGGGAAGACTCCGCGCCGCTTCGAAAGCCGTCATGAGACCGTCGGCGTCTCTTTGCTCAACTCGACCCGGATCATGCCGTCTTCGTCCACCACAACCGCGTGCGTGCGTACCGGACGCTTCGCCGGCGGGTCACCGACAGCGCCGGTCCGCAGGTCGAAGCGCGAGAGGTGCAGCGGGCACTCGACCTCGCAGCCCTCCACCCACCCGTCGGCCAGCGAGGCGTCTTGATGTGTGCAGGTGTCGTCGATGGCGAACACCTGGCCATCCTCGGTGTGGAAGACGGCAATCGGCGGGTCGACATCGACACGGCGAGCCTCACCGCGCGGTAACTGCGACAGAGGACACACTTCGAGCATCGTTGCCTCCGCGTTACGCCGGCGTGAAGCGTATAGAGAAACAGAGTTCGTAATACGCAACAGTGTGTGGCTCGGCCAAACCCTTGTCAAGCGGAAACGCGGCAGCCTCAGACCAGGCGAAACACTGTGCTGTCGGGCCGCAGAATCAGCCGGGAAAGCCCATGCGCTCGGAGATGGACGCGGCCGCCTCCATCACCGTGGGGGCTATTTCGCGAGCGCGGTCGGCGGTGAGCCGGTAGACGGGGCCGGACACACTCAGCGCGGCGATGACCGTGCCGGTGTGGTCACGTATCGGCGCCGCGACCGCCGTGAGGCCGTGCTCCAGCTCCTCGACCGAGACAACGAAGCCGTCCCCTGCGACCGCGTCGAGCTGGCGGTCGAGGACGTCGTGCGAGGTGATGGTGCGTTCGGTGTAGCGAGTGAGACCCACGTCGGCCAGCAGTTCCCGTCGCGCGTCCGATGACATGAACGCGAGCAGGATCTTGCCGCTGGACGTCGCGTGAAGCGGTGTCAGCTCACCCACCCAGTTGTGGCTGCCGATCGATGTCGGCCCCCTGGCCTGGTCGACGTTGACCGCGTAGTGCGATCGCAGCACCGCGACGTTGACCGTCTCTCCCACCTCGACGGCGAGGCGCTCACAGATCTCGCGGCCCTGCTGGGTGATGTCGAGTTGTCCGGAGACCGCGTTTGCCAGCCGCAGGATGCCGAACCCGAGCCGATATTTGCCCCGTTCGTAGGCCTGCTCGACGAGTTCGTGCTCCTCGAGCGCGGTGAGCAGCCGCGACACCGTCGATTTGTGCACGCCGATGTCGCTGGCGAGGTCCGTCACGCCCGCCTCGCCGAGGCGGGCGAGGATCTCCAGGACGGAAGCGGCGCGGTCGACAGATTGCACGCCGCCGCCCGTCGCTTCGGCGCTCCCGTTGCCCACAGCGGCGACACTACCCAGCCGGCGCGGCGGCACGGGCACCCACCCTGAGCCGCCCAGTTGCTCATGGAGAACCATGTTGCGCGATACGCGCCCAGCGCTTGACCGCCGTCGGGCCCAAACCTATGTTGGTATATCAGTTGTAGATCAATCCCTGAGCAATAGGAGACCCGGCATGGGCTCACCGCGCGTCGTCATCATCGGGGCAGGCATCGTCGGCACGAACCTGGCCGACGAACTCACCGCTCGCGGCTGGGACCGCGTCACGGTTCTCGACCAGGGGCCGCTTCCGCTGACCGGCGGGTCCTCGTCGCACGCGCCGGGGCTGGTGTTCCAGACCAATTCCTCCAAGACGATGACGGCGTTCGCGACGTATTCGGTGGAGAAGTTCCTCTCGTTGGACGTGGACGGCGCGTGGTGCTTCAACCAGGTCGGCGGCCTCGAGGTGGCGACCACCGAGGCGCGGCTCGCCGAACTGCACCGGCGACAGGGCTGGGCTACCGCGTGGGGCGTCAACGGCCGGGTGATCGATCCGCAGGAGTGCGCCAAACTACATCCGCTGCTCGACCCCGACCGCATCCTCGGCGGTTTCCACACCGAAACCGACGGGCTCGCCAAATCTCCGCGCATCGTGGCGGCGCTGAGCCGCCGTGCACAGGCGCGGGGCGCGAAGTTCCTCGGATCGACGAAGGTCGTCGGGGTGGCCCACAGCGGCGGCAAGGTCACCGGCGTGGTGACCGACCACGGCACGGTGCCCGCCGACATCGTGGTTTCCTGCGCCGGGTTCTGGGGTCCCGACCTGGGTGCGCTGATCGGCATGGATGTGCCGCTGCTTCCGCTGGCCCACCAGTACGTCAAGACCGACCAGATCCCCGAACTCGTCGGGCGCAACACCGAGATGTCCGAGGCGGGGCTGCCGATTCTGCGGCATCAGGACCAAGACCTCTATTTCCGCGAGCACGTCGACCGGCTGGGCATCGGATCGTACGCACACCGTCCTATGCCGGTGAACATGCGCGAACTGCCTGCCGGCGAAATCACCGCAGAGACAATGCCTTCGAAGCTCGCATTCACCGAAGCGGACTTCGCACCCGCCTGGGAGCAGAGCAAGCGTCTGCTGCCGTGCCTGAACACGGCGACGATCGCGTCGGGTTTCAACGGCATCTTCTCCTTCACCCCGGACGGCGCACCGCTGGTCGGCGAATCAGACGATGTCGCAGGGTTCTGGATCGCCGAAGCGGTGTGGGTCACGCACTCGGCCGGCGTGGCACGCGCGGTGGCCCAGGTTCTGGTCGACGGCCACTCCGAGGTCGCTTTGCACGGCTGCGACGTGCATCGCTTCGAAGAGGTGCAGCTCGACCCGGGCTATGTCAGCGAGACATCGCAGCAGAACTTCATCGAGGTCTACGACATCCTTCACCCGTTGCAACCCAAGGAGTCTCCGCGCAATCTCCGTGTCAGCCCGTTTCATGCGCGGCAGAAAGAACTCGGAGCCGTCTTCCTCGAGGCCGCGGGATGGGAACGGCCGCACTGGTTCGAGGCCAACGCCGCACTGGTGGATCACCTGCCCCCGCAGTGGCGGCCGCCGCCGCGCGAGCCGTGGGCGGCCATGTTCCACTCCCCCATCGCCGCCGCGGAAGCGTGGCGAACCAGGACCGCGGTCGCGCTCTACGACATGACACCGCTGAAGCGGCTGGAGATCGCCGGACCACATGCGGTGGATCTGTTGGAGCGGCTGACGACGGGCAAGATGGACAAGTCGGTCGGATCCGTGACCTACACAATGCTTTTGGACGACTCCGGCGGTGTCCGTAGCGATATCACCGTCGCCAGGGTCTCGAAGGACGTCTTTCAGGTCGGCGTCAACGGCAACCTGGATCTGGACTACTTCCGTCGCCAGGCGCCGTCCGACGGCAGCGTCGCCGTCCGCGACATCACCGGTGGAACGTGCTGCATCGGCGTCTGGGGTCCCCGCGCGCGCGACCTCGTGTCGGCGCTGAGCCGCGACGACTTCAGCAACGACGCGTTCAAGTACTTCCGCTGCAAGCAGGTGCGCATCGCAGGCGTCCCGGTCACCGCGATGCGGCTGTCCTATGTGGGCGAATTGGGCTGGGAGCTCTACACCACGGCAGAACACGGACTTCGCCTCTGGGATGCGCTGTGGGCTGAAGGGCAGCGCCACGGCGTCGTCGCGGCGGGCCGGGCGGCGTTCAACAGCCTGCGCATGGAGAAGGGCTACCGCTCGTGGGGCACCGACATGACCACCGAGCACAATCCCTACGAAGCGGGTCTCGGGTTCGCGGTGCGCAGCCAGAAGGAAGGCTTCGTCGGCCGTGATGCCCTCGTGGGCGTCTCCGACGACACCGTCGACCGGCGCCTCGCCTGTCTCGTCATCGACGACGGCACGTCGGTTGTCCTTGGCTCCGAACCGGTTTTCGTCGACGACGCCGCCGTCGGCTACGTCACCAGTGCCGCGTTCGGGCACACCGTCGAGGCGCCGATCGCCTATGCCTGGCTGCCTGCGAGGGCAGGCGTCGGGACAAGCGTCGAGATCGGTTATTTCGACCGTCGCGTCGCCGCCACCGTGGTCGCCGAGCCGCTCGTCGACCCCGAGATGGCGAAGATCCGGTCGTAGGTGTGCCTCAGATGACTGCGCGGATCGCCGCCTCGAACCCGGTGACGTGTTCCAGAGCGATAGCCGCCGCGGCGTCGCCGTCGCCGTCGCCGTCGGCGATGGTGCGCAACAACTCCGCGTGCTCGCCGACATGACGTGCCACTGTGGGCAGCCTGTCGAGGAACAGACAGAAGATGCGGGTTGCGAGGTTGTCGTACCGAATCAGCACGTCCTCGAGATGCGGGTTCCCCGCGGCGCGGTAGACGGCGCGGTGCACCCGCAGATCCCACCGCATCAGTTCGTGCCGACCGATCGTCTCGATCTCCAGCGCCGCGGTTCGGTCGGCCAACTCGAGCAGATGCGCGCGGGTATCCGGCGACGCGTTGTCGGCTGCAGTTCGGGCCGCGACGGGTTCAAGGTTGACGCGAATCTGGCTGATGTGACCCAGATCAGCGACGTCGACGCCGGTGGCGAAGGTTCCGCGGCGCGGGAACGACACCACCAGCCGGTCGGCCTCAAGCCGCTTGAGCGCCTCGCGCACCGGCGTCCGCCCGAACTTGAGCTCAGCGGCGAGGTCGCTCTCCACGATCGCGGCGTTGGGCGGGATGTCGAGCATGATCAGCTTGTCCTGGATGACCAGATACGCCTGATCGGCGAACGACATCGCCTGCAGGTCGATTTCGCCGAGCGACTCGACACCGACAACCGTCACCGCGTGTTTCCTTCCGTGCTCCGAACCCGATCGTAGTCTATCCCACAGTTGATATATTAATTGTCTCTCAGATCCGCCAGAAAGGCTCCTATGAGTTCCGACACCGCACCGCCCGGGGCACATCTGCCGGAACATCCCGAGTTCCTCTGGCGCACACCGGAACCGAAGAAGTCGTATGACGTCGTGATCGTCGGCGGCGGTGGACACGGCCTGGCGACGGCGCACTACCTCGCCAAGAATCACGGCATCACCGACGTGGCGGTGCTCGAAAGAGGCTGGCTGGCCGGGGGCAACATGGCCCGCAACACCACCCTCATCCGGTCGAACTACCTGTGGGATGAAAGCGCACGCATCTACGAGCACGCGCTCAAGCTGTGGGAAGGCCTCGAAGACGACCTGGACTACCCGATCCTGTTCAGCCAGCGCGGTGTTCTCAACCTCGCGCACAGCCTGCAGGACGTTCGCGACAGCGTCCGGCGCGTCGAAGCCAACAAACTGAACGGCATCGACGCGGCATGGGTGGATCCCGACGAGGTCAAGAAGCTGTGTCCGATCGTCAACATCGCCTCCGACATCCGCTATCCCGTTCTCGGAGCGACGTACCAGCCGCGCGCCGGAATCGCCAAACACGACTATGTCGCATGGGGTTTCGCGCGACGCGCCGACGCGGCAGGAATCGACATCATCCAGAACTGTGAGGTGACCGGATTCGACACCGAGGGCGACCGGGTGGCGGCGGTGCGCACGACGAAGGGCACCATCGGGGCGGGCCGGGTCGCGCTGTGCGCGGCGGGACACACGTCGACGCTGACCGAGATGCTCGGCATCCGAACACCGCTGCAGAGCCATCCGCTGCAGGCACTGGTGTCCGAGCTGCTCGAGCCGGTTCACCCGACGGTCGTGATGTCGAACGCCGTGCACGTCTACGTTTCTCAGGCACACAAGGGCGAGTTGGTGATGGGTGCGGGCATCGACTCCTACAACGGTTACGGGCAACGCGGCGCCTTCCACATCATCGAACGTCAGATGGCTGCCGCCGTAGAACTGTTCCCCGTCTTCGCCCGTGCCCACCTGCTACGCACCTGGGCGGGCATCGTCGACGTAAGCCCCGACGCCTCGCCCATCGTCGGCCGCACCCCCTTCGAGAACTTGTACATCAATGCCGGTTGGGGCACAGGCGGATTCAAGGCCACCCCCGGTATCGGGTGGTGTCTTGCCGACACGATCGCCAACGACGAACCACACGAGTTCATCGCACCGTTCGGCCTCGACCGGTTCATATTCGGTGCGCTGGTCGACGAACACGGCGCAGCCGCCGTCGCACACTGAGTCCATCGACAGGAGCGAAGACAATGCAGCTCATCGAATGCCCCTGGTGCGGGCCGCGCGAGGAGACCGAGTTCCGCTACGGCGGCGAGGCGCACGTCGCCTACCCCGAGGACCCGCAGGCGCTGACCGACGAGCAGTGGGCGCACTACGTCTTCTTCCGAAACAACCCCAAGGGACTGTTCGCCGAGCGGTGGAACCACAGCCATGGTTGCCGGCGTTGGTTCAACGCTCTCCGCGACACCGCAACCTACCGGTTCCAGCAGGTGTATCTCGCAGGCGAACCGAAGCCGACACTTCGATGAGGCAACGTTTCCGCACCAGCGGCGGCGGCCGCATCGCGCGTGACACCACGCTGACGTTCACCTTCAACGACCGGGAGTTGACCGGCCACGCGGGCGACACGCTCGCCTCGGCGCTGCTCGCCAACGGCGTTCACCAGGTGAGCACCAGCGTCAGACTCGGCCGCCCGCGCGGCTTCACCGCCGCATGGGCAGAAGACACCGGCGGCCTGGTGCAGATCGAGCACCCGTTCCCCGAACCGATGCTGCCCGCCACCACCGTCGAACTGTTCGACGGCCTTGTCGCGCGGGGCGTTCCTGGGCGGGGTCGCCTCGCCGACGTTCCCGACACCGCGCGATACGACAGCACCCATGTCCATGCCGACGTCCTCGTCGCCGGCGCCGGTCCGGCCGGCCTGGCCGCTGCGCTGACTGCGGCGCGCGCCGGGGCGCGAGTCACGCTGATCGATGAACAGAGCGAGGTGGGCGGCGACCTGCTCGGCGCCTCTGACATGATCGGCGGACGGCCCGCGATGGCCTGGGTGGCCGACGCCGTCGCGGAGTTGGCGACCTACCGCGACGTGCTGCATCTGCAGCGCACGACCGCATTCGGGCACTACGACGACGGCTATGTCCTTGCGCTGCAACGGCGTACCGATCACCTCGGTGCAACAGCGCCTGCCACCGTCAGCAGGCAGCGGGTGTGGCGGATGCGCGCCCGTCACGTCGTCGTCGCCGCGGGCGCTCACGAACGACCGGTGGTTTTCGCCGACAACGACCGGCCCGCCATCATGCTCGCCAATGGCGCGCGGACCTTCCTGCATCGGTACGGCGTGAAGGTCGGTCAACACTGCGTCGTGTTCACCACCAACGACAGCGCCTACCGGGCGGCTTTCGATCTGCACGACGCGGGCGTGACGATCAACGCGATCGTCGACGCGCGCCCAAGTGTGCGACGGGATCTGCGTGACGAGTGCACCGCGCGCAGCATCACGATTCATCCCGGGTCGGTGGTGCGCGGCACACGCGGGGACGCCCGGGTGACCGATGCGATCGTGGACCGGCCTGGCGCCGACGCCTTCGCGGTCCCGTGCGACGTGCTCCTGGTCAGCGGTGGCTGGAATCCGGCGGTGCACCTGTTCAGCCAGGCCAGGGGCGCGCTGCGCTACGACGACACCATCGGGGCGTTCGTGCCGGGTGCGAGGCTCGGCGCGGTCAGCGTCGTCGGATCGGCGAACGGGGTGTTCGATCTGCCCGGTTGTCTACGCAGTGGCCGGGAGGCGGCAGCCTCGGCGGTCACCGCGCTCGGCTTCCCAACCGCATCCAAACCCTTTGCGGGCGAGGATGACCCGGCGCAGGCCGACGCCCCGGCCTTGGTGATGTGGCGGGTGCCCGGCGCCGGCGACGAAACTCGTCAATTCGTCGACGTCCAGCGCGACGCCACAGTCGCCGACCTGGTACGCGCGGTGGGCGCGGGCATGCGCTCGATGGAGCACATCAAGCGCTACACCACGATCGGGACCGCCCACGACCAGGGCAAGACCTCCGGGGTGGTCGCCTCGGGCATCACGTCCGAACTGCTCGGTGTGCCTGTGGAGGAGCTCGGCGTCACGACGTTCCGGCCGCCCTACACGCCGGTGGCGTTCGCGGCGCTGGCCGGACGCGACCGAGGCAGCCTCTTCGATCCCGAGCGGGTGACCGCGGTGCACGACTGGCACGTCGAGCGGGCGGCGGTGTTCGAGGACGTCGGCATGTGGAAGCGACCGCGCTACTATCCCTTGCCCGGTGAAGACATGGAAACGGCAGTGTTGCGCGAATGTGCCGCCGTCCGAGCCGGTGTCGGCATCCTCGACGGATCCACCCTCGGCAAGATCGACGTGCAGGGCCGGGATGCGGGACGGTTCCTCGACCTGCTCTACACGAACATGATGAGCACGCTGAAGGTCGGGATGGTCCGGTACGGCGTGATGTGCGGCGTCGACGGCATGGTCATCGACGACGGAACCGTCATGCGGTTGGCCGAGGACCGGTACATGGCGTTCACCACGACCGGCGGTGCGGCCAAGATCCTCGACTGGATGGAGGAATGGCTGCAGACCGAATGGCCGCATCTACGGGTGCGACTGACATCGGTCACCGAACAATGGCACACCTTCCCCGTCGTCGGCCCGAAGTCGCGCGACGTCGTCGGCGCAGTGTTCGGCGACATCGACATGAGCAACGAGGCGTTCCCGTTCATGGCGTGGCGGGACACGAGCTACCAAGGCGTGCACGTGCGTATCGCCAGGGTCAGTTTCTCCGGCGAACTGGCCTACGAGGTGAACGTCATGGGCTGGTATGCAACGGCGTTGTGGGAGAGGCTGATCGCTGCCGGCGAGGCTTACGGCATCACGCCCTATGGCACGGAGACGATGCACGTGCTGCGCGCCGAGAAGGGTTACCCGATCATCGGACAGGACACCGACGGCACCGTCACACCAGAGGATCTGGGCATGAGCTGGGCGGTGTCGAAGAAGAAGCCCGACTTCGTCGGCAAGCGCTCGTTCACCCGCCGCGAGAACCTCAACCCGCTGCGGAAACAGTTCGTCGGGTTGCTTCCCACCGATGCGGAGACGGTGCTTCCCGAGGGTGCTCAGATCATCGAGTACGTCGACGACGGCGAGCTGCCATCCCCGCCGGTGCCGATGCTCGGACATGTCACGTCGAGCTACCGGAGCGCGGAGTTGGGCCGCCCGTTCGCGCTCGCGCTCGTCAAGGGCGGGCGCGCCCGGATCGGCGACACGTTGCACGTGCCGGTGTATGGCACCCTGGTGCCGGTCGAGGTGACGGGTTCCGTTCTCGTCGACCCGGAAGGAGCACGCCGCGATGGCTGACAGCCTTGTCCGCCGTAGCCCGTTGCAGGGCTACGAGTCCCGCTTCGCGAGCATGCCGACGACGGCGTTCGTCATCGACGAGCCGTTCGTCTCGATGGGCGATCTATGGGTCGATCCGGCCGGGTCCGGCGGCAGGGCGGCCGCCGACGTCCTCGGCGTCGACGCGCTGCCGACGGCGGCGTCGACCGTCGTGGCGGTACCCGACGGCGCGGTCATCTGGCTCGGCCCGCAGGAATGGCTGATCACCTCCGTGCGCGGCAACGGGGAGGACGTCGAGGCTGCACTGCGCGACGCGGTGTCCGAGCACGGCGGCGCGGCGGTCGACGTCTCGGCCCAGCGTACGACGCTACGCCTGAGCGGCGCGCACGCGCGCGACGTTCTCGCCAAGGGCTGCTCGCTGGACCTGCATCCGGCGGTATTCGCAGCGGGTGCCGCCGTGCAGACTACCCTCGGCCACGCCGGTGTGGTGCTGATGCCGTTGAGCGACAACGGATCCGACTTTCGCATCATCGTGCGGTCGTCGTTTGCGCGCTACCTTGCCGACTGGCTCATCGATGCGACAATCGAGTTCGGCTCAGACGTCGAGGCCGCAGCAGCTTCGCGACAGCGGTGAATAGATCTGCACGGGTGCCGCCTTGCCTTTGAGGGTCAGTCCGGGGCGCGAAACGAAATCGCCGTGGTCTTCGCCCAGCAGCGCACGGGTCTGAGCTGTCAACAGGATCTGATCGCCGGTCTGACGTGTCGCCGACTCGACACGCGAGGCGATGTTGACCGCGTCGCCGATGACCGAGAACTCCAGTCGACCCGCCCCACCGATATTGCCTGCCACCACCGTCCCCGAGTTCAGCCCGATCCCCACCGACAGCGCAGTCCCGAACTCGTCGGAGACCGCCTCGGAGATCTCCAGCGCGGCCTTCAATGCCCGATCTGCGTGGTCGGCCTGGCGCCGCGGGGCTCCGAAGACCGCGAAGAGTCCGTCGCCGGCGTATTTGTCGACGTGCCCGCCATGCCGGTGAACCAACGGCACGATCCGTTCGAAGAGCCGGTTGAGGGCGGCCACCACGTCGATCGGACGGACCCGTTCTGCGAAGGTGGTGAAGCTGCGGATGTCGACGAACATCAATGTCACCTCCACCTCGTCGGCCTGCACGGCCGCACCCCGGAGGATGTGCTCGGCCACATCGCGGTCGACGTAGGTTCCGAAGGTCTCTCGGATCCGCTCCCGTTCGGCCAAACCCGCCGCCATCGCATTGAAACCCACCTGCAGGCGCCCGATCTCGCTTGCGTCGTCGACGAGGACCCGCGTGGAGAAGTCACCCGCCTGAACCCGAGACAGCGCGCGGCGCAGTTCCCTGACCCGCTCGGTGATCGACCTGGCCGCTACGAAGAGAGTGAACATGCCGACCACGAGCGCGACAACGACAAGACCGAGGATCACTGCCAGCGTCCGGTAGGGCTGGAATCCGACGTCTGACAGGTAGCCCACCGCAAGCGTCGCGACGCCGAGCAGAGGTACACCCGTCGCCAGCGTCCACGCCATCGCCAGTTTGAGTTGGATACTGGGGCCGTAGCGGTGACCGGCGGGGGCGCCGTCGAGCGCGCGAGCCGACACCGGACGCATGATCCGTTCGGCGATCAGGTACCACACTGCGGTCGTGGTGATACCGCCCAAGATCACCGCGCTGAAGATGTACGCCGCGGCAACCAGTGACTCGGTCGCACCCAACATCGCGAAGACCACCGCGCCGAGCAGCCAAGTCACGGTCGAGACCCGCACTGCCTCCGCGGGCGCTCCGAGAGCCATCCGCCGTTCCCGGTCGGTCGGTCGGCGGTGTTGCCGGAGCCAGGCCGTGCTCGTGGCGTAACGGTTTCTGCGGACACGGATCAGAACCGGCACGACGACGACGGCGAAGATCGCCAGCGCCGTTCCGCCCCGCATCAGCAGCCTGCTCGTCGCGGCCGGGCTGAGCAGAATGGGCGCGGCGAAGGACAGCAGGACGAACACCAACGCGCCTCCGGACATGCTGACCAGTACGGCACCGCGGACCCAGCGCCTGAACGTGACGTGTCGCAGCGGATCGTCGGGTGCCTGGGCGGACGAGGTGACGGGCGCCGACTCCGATCCAGCCGGCGTCGCGCGTGCAGTCGCTGCGGGCATGCGTACGAGTGTGTCCGCCCGTCGCGCGACGGCCTAGCGTAGTGGGCTACTCGACTGCCGTCGCCATCAGACGAACTGCCTGCTGAGCTTGGCGTGCCGGTTGACGTCCTTGTAGAGCAGATACCTGAACCGCCCGGGGCCGCCGGCATAGCAGGCCTGCGGGCAGAAGGCGCGCAGCCACATGAAGTCGCCCTCCTGCACCTCGACCCAGTCCTTGTTGAGCAGATACACCGCCTTGCCCTCGAGCACGTAGAGGCCGTGCTCCATGACGTGGGTCTCGGGAAACGGGATTGCGCCGCCGGGCTCGAAGTTGACGATGTTGACGTGCATGTCGTGCCGGACATCGGCTGGGTCGGTGAAGCGCTGCGTACTCCAACGCCCCTGCGTCCCCGGCATTTCGATGCCGTCGACTTCGACTTCGTTGGTCACGAACGCCTCGGGCACGTCGATGCCCTCGACCCGCTCGTATGCCTTGCGGATCCAGTGGAAGCGTGCCACCTCGGCGGTGTTGTTGCGCAGCGTCCAGTCGCAGCCGGGCGGCAGGAACGCGTACCCGCCCGGGGTGAGGTCGTGCTTGTCTGCGCCGATGACGAGCGTGAAACCGCCCTCGACGACGAACAGCACGCCCTCGGCAGCGGGATCGAGTTCCGGCCGGTCGCTGCCGCCGCCGGGTGACACCTCGACGATGTACTGCGAGAACGTCTCGGCGAAACCCGATAGCGGACGCGCAATCACCCACAGCCGCGTCCCGTCCCAGAACGGCAGATAACTGGTGACGATGTCGCGCATGGTGCCGCGTGGCAGCACGGCATACGCCTCGGTGAACACCGCGCGGTCGGTGGTCAGGTCGGTCTGCGGCGGGTGTCCACCGGTCGGTGCGTAATAACGCGGCGCCTTGTCGCTCATGCCGCCCCCCTCGTCAGCAATCGGCCCTGCGGTTTGTCGTCGATGTCGATCCTTTCGCCCCGCAACCATGTACTGCGCACCCGACCGGCCAGTGGGCGCCCGTCATACGGGGTGATCGCGTTCTTGTGGTGTAGCCGGTGGGCGTCGACGACGAATGCGTCGTCGGGTGCGAACACACAGAAGTCGGCGTCGTATCCGATGTCGATGCGGCCCTTGCGACGAAGACCGGTCTGCTTGGCGGGAGCCTGACACATCCAGCGGCAGACGTCGACCAGATCGAAACCACGCTGACGCGCCTGCGTCCACACCGCTGAAAGACCGATCTGCAGCGACGAGATACCACCCCATGCGACACCGAAGTCGCCGATGTCGAGGCACTTCAACTCGATGGTGGATGGCGAGTGGTCGGTGACGACCATGTCGATGACACCGTCGCGCAGCCCCTGCCACAGCAGTTCCCGGTTGCCGCCCTCCCTTATCGGCGGGCAACACTTGTATTGCGTTGCGCCGTCTGGGATCTCCTCAGCGGTGAACGTCAGGTAGTGCGGACACGTCTCCGCCGTGATCGCGATCCCGTCGCGCCGCGCCGAAGCGATCATCGGTAGCGCATCCGAGCTGGAGACGTGCAGGATGTGCACCCGGCACCCGGTCCACCGGGCCAGCTCGATCAGCTGCGCGATGGCGAGGTTCTCCGCACCCCTCGGCCGCGACGACAGGAAGTTCGAGTACGTCTCTCCATGCGCCGTCGGTGCCCTTTCGATTGCGTGGGTGTCCTCGGCATGCACGATCAGAAGCCCGTCGAATGACGCGATCTCGCGCATCGCCGCCTCGAGCTGTCCCGGGTCGACCGGCGGGAACTCGTCGACACCGGAGTGCAACAGGAAGCACTTGAAACCGAAGACGCCCGCGTCGTACAACGGTCGCAGGTCTGCCACGTTTCCTGGGACGGCGCCGCCCCAGAACCCTACGTCGATGAAGGCCTGCGTCTGCGCGGTCTTGCGTTTCACCTCGAGCGCCGCGACGTCCACGGTCGGCGGAATGCTGTTGAGCGGCATGTCGATCAGCGTCGTGACGCCGCCCGCGGCGGCCGCCCTCGTCGCGCTGGCGAAGCCCTCCCATTCGGTGCGGCCCGGATCGTTGACGTGCACGTGCGAGTCGATCACGCCGGGCAGCAATGCCTCGTCGAACCCCAACTCGATCACGTGCGGGGCGGTCAGATCCGACTCGAGCGGCTCGATGGCGACGACCGTGCCGTCCTTGACGCCGACGATTCGGCTCACCTCGCCCGCCGTGCTCACCACGCGCGGCGCGCGGATCACCAGGTCGAGTTCGGTCATGGCTGTTCCTCCTCGGCGCGCGTCGTCGAGGCCAGTTCGGGCTGGGCGAAGTCCCGCGCGGAGATCGCGTAGTACAACACCGCCGCGATGACCACGCCGACGAACCAGGAGAACGGCGCCCAATCCTGCCAGGGTTTGAAGAGCGCGAGGAACAGCGAGAACGCCGCCGCGACGGTGCCTGCGATCAACGCCTTCGGGTTCCAGCCGCGCTTGTAGAAGTAGCGGCTGCGCGGGTCGTCGAGGTACAGCTCGTCGACCGAGACGCGTTGCCGGCGCAGGAGGAAATAGTCGGTGAAGATGACACCGAAGATGGGCCCGAGCAGCGCGCCGAGCCCGCCGAGGAAGTAGAAGATCGCCGCCGGGCTGCTGTAGAGGTGCCACGGGGTGATCACCACGGCCACGATCGCGCTGATCAAACCGCCGCGCCGGAAGTCGATGTACTTGGGCGCGACGTTGGCGAGGTCGTAGGAGGCCGACACGAAATTGGCGACGACGTTGATGCCGATCGTGGCGATGACGAAGGTGACGGCCCCGATGATCGTCACCCAGATGTTGTCGATTCTCGCGACGATCTCGACGGGATCGGTGATCGCCTCACCGAACACCGCGATGCTGCCCGCGGTGACGGCCACGGTGACGATGGCGAACGCCATGAAGTTGACGGGCAGACCCCAGAAGTTGCCGCGGACGACGGTCGCCCGGTTCGGCGCGAATCTGGAGAAGTCGCAGAAGTTCAGCAGCAGCGTCGAGAAGTAGGTGATCGTGAGCGCGATCGCGACGAAGAAGGCGTGCACCGCCGCGCCGCCCGACTTCTGGTCATCGGTGAGGTTCAGCGAGAAGTCCGACCCGGCCTCGACGACGATCCAGATCGCCAGCACGAACATCACCACCCAGATGGCCGGGCCCGCCCAGTCCTGGAACCGCCGCACGGTCTCCATACCGCGCCGGATGACCAGCAGCTGCAGCACCCACAACACCAGGAAGGCCGCCCAGCCGAGCATGTCGAGGCCCAGGAATGTCGCACCGCGGTGGTCGGCGACGGCGGGCCACGCGGCGACCGCGAGCACGACGACCGCCTGGGAGGCAAGCCAGGTCTGGATGCCGTACCAGGCGATGGCGATCACCGCCCGGATCAGCGCCGCCAGGTTGGCTCCGAACACACCGAAGGAGATGCGCGCGATCACCGGATACGGCACGCCGGTGGCCTGGCCCGCGAAACCGGTGAGGTTCATCAGGAAGAACACGACGGTGATGCCCAACACCAACGCGACGAACACCTGCCAGCCGACGAGCCCGGTGAAGAACAGCCCCGCGGCGAACGTGTAGCCGCCGATGCTGTGCACGTCGGACATCCACATGGCGAACAGGCTGTAGGTGCCCCAGTTCCGTTCCGTGGCCGGCGCGAGGTCGGCGTTGTACAGACGTTCGCTCGGCTCGAAATCGTCAGGCCTGTCGATGGTGGTGTCGCTCATGGCTCCTACCTTCGTCCTCGGATGCGATCGGGTCTACCTTCTCCCGACAACCGCCGGTGCGGTCGTCAGTCCAGCAGGGCGACGGCCGCGCTCGGAGCGTCCTCACTCGCCACCGCCAGCTCCTCGAACTCCACCACATCGTCGATATCTGTGCCCATCGACACGTTGGTGACGCGTTCGAGGATCACCTCGACGACAACGGGCACCCGGTAGGAGGCCATCAGATACTTCGCGTGCTGCAGTGCGGCCTGCAGCCGGTCGGGCTCCAGGACGCGGATCGCCTTGCAGCCCAACCCTTCCACGACCTTCACATGGTCCACGCCATAGCCGCCCAGTTCAGGGCTGTTGACGTTGTCGAACGAGAGCGCAACGCAGTAGTCCATGTCGAACCCGCGCTGCGCCTGCCGGATCAGGCCGAGGTAGGAGTTGTTGACCACGACGTGGATGTAGGGGATGTTGAACTGCGCGCCGACGGCGAGTTCCTCGATCATGAACTGGAAGTCGTAGTCCCCCGACAAGGCGACCACCGAGGCGTCGGGGTCGGCGGTCGCGACGCCGAGCGCCGCGGGCACGGTCCAACCCAGCGGCCCGGCCTGGCCCGCGTTGATCCAGTGCCGCGGCTGATAGACGTGAAGCAGCTGCGCGGCCTGGATCTGGGACAAGCCGATGGTGCTGACATAGCGGGTGTCGCGCCCGAACGCCGTGTTCATCTCCTGATACACGCGCTGCGGCTTGATCGGGATGTTGTCGAAGTCGGTCCGCCGCAGCATGTTTCGTTTCCGCTCCCGGCACGAGTCGGCCCATGCGGTCCGGTCGGGGAGGCGGTCTTCGGCGTACCAGTCGACGGCGGTCTCGACGAGCATCTGCAGTGCGGCCTTGGCGTCGGAGACGATCGCGTAATCGGGCGCGAAGACGCGGCCGATCTGTGTCGGCTCGATGTCGACGTGCACAAAGGTGCGGCCTTCGGTGTAGGTGTCGATGCCGCCGGTGTGCCGGTTCGCCCACCGGTTGCCGATGCCGAAGACGAAATCCGAGGCGAGCATGGTCGCGTTGCCGTACCGGTGCGACGTCTGCAGACCGACCATGCCCGCCGAAAGGGGGTGATCATCGGGAATGACCCCCCATGCCATCAACGTCGGCACGACGGGAACACCGGTGATCTCGGCCAGTGCGACGAGAAGGTCGGCGGCGTCGGCGTTGATCACGCCCCCACCTGCGACGATGAGCGGACGCTCGGCGGCGGCCATCATGGCCAGCGCCTTCTCCGCCTGGGCACGGGTGGCGGCAGGCTTGGTCACGGGCAACGGCTGATAACTCTCGATGTCGAATTCGATCTCCCCCAACTGCACGTCCATCGGGAGGTCGATGAGCACGGGGCCGGGCCTGCCTTCCCGCATGACGCCGAACGCCTTCTGGAACGTGCCCGGCACCTGCGCAGGCTCCATCACCGTCACAGCCCATTTCGTGACGGGCGCGGCGATGTCGGCGATGTTGATCGCCTGGAAGTCCTCCTTGTGCAGCTTGGCCACCGGTGCCTGCCCGGTGATGCACAGGATCGGGATGGAGTCGGCCGAGGCCGAGTAGAGGCCGGTGATCATGTCGGTGCCCGCCGGACCCGATGTCCCGATGCAGACGCCGATGTTGCCCGCCGTTGCCCTGGTGTACCCCTCGGCCATGTGCGAGGCGCCCTCGACATGTCGGGCCAGCACGTGGCGGATTCCGCCGTGTGCCCGCATCGCGTCGTAGAACGGGTTGATCGCGGCGCCGGGCAGACCGAAGGTCTGGGTAGCGCCCTCCTTCTCCATGATGAGCACCGCGGCGTCGACCGCGCGCATCTTCGTCATGAACGAGTCCTTCCGCTCAGCCGCTCGACGCCGCGCAACATCGCGGAGTGGTCGAGGCCGCCGTCGCCGTTGGCCAGCGCGCTGGCCATCAACTGGGCGACCAGGCCACCGAGCGGCACCACGACGCCCGCCTCCCTGGCGGCCGCAGTGAGGATGCCGAGATCCTTGTGGTGCAGCGCGATTCGGAATCCCGGGTCGAACGACCGGTCGAGCATGTTCTGCTTCTTCTGGTCGAGCACCTTGGAGCCGGCCAGCCCGCCACCGAGCACCTCGAGAGCGGCGGCGGTGTCGACGCCGTACGCCTCGAGGAAGACGACTGCTTCGGCCAGCGCCTGGATGTTCGCGGCGACGATGAGCTGGTTGGCGGCCTTGACGGTCTGGCCCGCGCCGCTCGGACCGACGTGAACGATCGTTTTTCCCACCGTTTCCAGGATGGGCCGAGCGGCTTCGAAATCGGCGGTTTCGCCGCCGACCATGATCGACAGCGCAGCGTTCTTCGCACCCGCCTCGCCGCCGGAGACGGGTGCGTCGACCAACCTCATGTCCTTGGCGGCAGCCTGCTCGGCCAGATCGGTTGTGACGTCGGGGCGAATGCTGGAGAAGTCGATGATCAGGGTGCCTGACTTCGCGCTGTCGAACACCCCGCCCTCACCGGCGAGCACATCGACGACGTCGGGCGAGTCGGGAACCATCACGCATACCACGTCGGCGTCTCTGACGGCGTCGGCGATGGATTCCGCCGCGCGTCCGCCCGCCGCGACCAGCGGATCTGACTTCTCGGGTGTGCGGTTGTAGCCGACGACCTCGTGACCGGCCTCGGCGAGGTGGACAGCCATCGGGCTGCCCATGATGCCGAGGCCGATGAAGGCGATGTTCGTCATGTGGACTGCTCCCTAGCTTGTGATCCAGCCGAAGCTGTCGGCGGAGGCGGCGGACGGTTTGTATTCGAGGCCGACCCACCCGTCGTATCCCGCGTCGCGGAGACCGGTGAGCTGTGCGAGCAGCGGAAGCTCGCCGGTGCCTGGCTCGTGGCGCCCCGGCGCGTCGGCGATCTGCACGTGCCCGATCCGACCGGCGTGGTCGGCGATGACCTCGTCCACGTCGTCGCCGTTGACGGCGAGGTGGTAGAGGTCGGCGAGCAGCGCGATGTTCGGTTCGCCGGCGCGATCGATCACCGCGAGCGCATCCGCGGCGGTCAGCAGCGGGTAGGCGGGCGCACCGCTGACTGGCTCGACAAGCACCGTCCCGCCGATGCGCGCGGCCGCCTTTGCTGCCAGCGCCAGGTTCTCGGCGCCGAGGTCGTCCTGGTCCTGCCTTGCTTCACCGTCGACGCGGTTGCCGTACAGCGCGTTGAATGCCTTGCAGCCCAACCGTTCGCCGATGCCGACGGTGACGTCGATGTTGTCCCGGAACTCCGCGCAGCGGGCGGGCCACGACACGAGACCGCGGTCACCGCCCGCCATGTCGCCTGCGAAGAAGTTCAGCCCCACCAGTTGCACGCCTGCGTTCTCGATCGCGGCGGTGAACGCATCGACGTCCTTGTCGGCGGGCACCGCCGCCTCGAACGGCCACCAGAACTCGACGCCGCCGAAGCCCGCGCGCTTGGCCGCCTCGGGCCGCTTCAGCAGCGGCAGTTCGGTGAACAGGATCGAGCAGTTGACCTCGTACGGAAGTGGGTGGTTCATGAAATCAGGCTTCCTGCAACCGCTCAGGGGCGTCGCCCGGCGCTTCGGCCAGCGGGCGGCCGCGGGTGACGAGGTAGTAGGCAACGGCGCCGAGCGCCGCGCCGATGAACCACCCGAACGGCGCGACCTTGCCGAACGTCGGCACCAGCGCCAGAACCAGCGCGATGACAGCCGACGGCACGAACGCCTTGACCGCGTTGGGGTTGAGTCCCTTTCGGTAGTAGTACTGTGACTCCGGCGTCGGCAGATACATGTCGGTGATGCTGAAGCGGCCCTTGCGGTACCAGAAGTAGTCCAGCGCAAGGATTCCGAAGAACGGGCCGAGCAGTGCACCGAGACCGCCGAGGAAGTAGGCGATGACGTCGGGGCTGTTGTAGAGGTTCCACGGCATCGAAACGAGGGCGAGAATCGACGTGATGATGCCGCCCTTGCGGAAACTGATCCGCTTCGGGTTGACGTTGGACAGATCGTAGGCCGCAGAGACGAAATTCGCGACGATGTTCACGCCGATCGTGGCGATGACGAAAACCGCGCTGCCCAGAAGCATGATGATGTCGCTGTCGACCTTCTCGAGAAGTTCGGCCGGGTCGAGAACGGCCTCCCCGTACACCGAGACCGATGCGGCGGACACCACGACCGACGTCAACGCGAACGCCGTCCAGTTGAACGGAAGGCCCCACGCGTTGCCCAAGACGACGGCGCGCCGCGACGGTGCGAACCGGGCGAAATCAGAGAAGTTGAGCATCAATGTCGCCAGCACGCCGACGGTGAGGCCCACCGCCGCGATGGTTTGATAGACCTGTTCGCCCGACGACAGATTCGCATCGCCGCCGCCTCGGGTCCACGAGATGTTCCAGTCGGCCTGCGAAAGCATCCACACCGCAAGCGCGATCATCACCACCCAGATCGCCGGGCCCGCCCACCCCTGGAAGTGTCTGACGGCCTCCATCCCCTTGGCCACGATCATCATTTGGATGGCCCACAGCAGCAGGAACGCAATCCATCCGACGATGTCGAGACCCAGCACCCGCGTCTCGGCCAGCCCCTGCATACCGGGGAAGAAATGCAGCAGAAGGACTTTCAGGGCGATGGAGGCGAGGTAGGTCTGGATGCCGTACCACGCGATCGCCACCGCGCCGCGCACCAGCGCAGGGAAGTTGGCGCCCCAGATGCCCCACGACATCCGAGACACGACGGGATAGGGTGTTCCGGTGTCGTGGCCCATGAAGCCGGACATGCAGCAACCCGCGAAAATGATCAGCGCGCCACCGAGGATGCCGAGCGTCACCTGGATCGGGCTGAGCCCGAGAAGGAACAGACCAGCCGCGAAAGTGTAGTTGCCCGCGTTGTGCGCGTCGTTCATCCACAGCGAGAACAGGCTGTAGGTCGACCATTTGCGCTCGTCGGGTTCCGCGGGTTTCAGATCGGCGTTGTAGAGGCGTCCGTCCGGATCCTGTGCGGCCAGTGCGGCGGGGTCGAATTCCTGGGTTGGCATCGCGTTCCTTCGATCGGGAGGGGTCACTTCATGTGGGCGGTACCGGGCGACAGTGGCCAACCGCTCAGTCGCTTGTGGCGGGGTGCGGCGAAAGTCCTTGTCTTGCTTGTCGTCAGACCGAGCTCGACCAACGCCTCGGCGAGCTTGACCGCGGCGGTGACGCCGTCGACGACGGGCACCCCGGTAGCATCGGCGACCGCCTCGTCGAGGCCTGCCATTCCGCCGCACCCGAGGCAGATGACCTCGGCCCCGTCGTGGCTGACGGCGAGTTCGGCCTCGGCGACGATGGCCTTCACGGCATCCTTCGGCCGCTCCTCCAGTTCGAGGACGGACATGCCACTCGAGCGCACCGACGCGCACCTGGCGTCGAGGCCTGCGAGCTTTAGTCGGTCCTCGATGAGCGGGACCGTGCGGTCGAGAGTGGTCACCACGGAGTACTTGTGGCCGAGAAGCGATGCCACGTGTCCCGCGGCTTCGGTGATGTCGACGACGGGAACGTCACACAACTCCTGCAGGCCCTCACGGCCGTGCTCGCCGAAACCGGCCTGCACCACGGCGTCATACGAACCGTCATAGCGGGAGACGACGTCCATCACTCCGACCGCGGCAAGATAGCTCTCGAAGTTGCCCTCAACCGACTCGGCGCCGAAACTCGGTGTCAGACCGATGATTTCAGTGCCCGGCGAGGCAACCGAGCGCGCCGACGCGGCGATCGCATCGGTCATGGCAACGGTGGTGTTGACGTTGACGACGAGAATTCTCACTCTTGCGCTCCCGGACGTGACGACCATCCTGCATTTTTCCGTATTGCGGATGTTTATTTCCGATTAACGATAGTGTGGCCGCCATCACACAGCTCTGTCAAGAGCCGACTCATCCGGCCGGCAGACGATCAGGCGGGCACGCGACGCTTCGCGAGCACTGCAAGCCTGTCAGGGTCCACCCCGACCCGCTCGTCGAGTTCCACCGCGGCGACGGCGCCGCACTCGAGACCGCGCAACAGGAAACCGGCCATCGCCGCAGCCGTGGCGGGCTCGTCGAGAAACCCCGACTGTCCACCGTGCACATAGGCGCGTAGCCGTTCGGCCGCGCCGGCCAGCCCCTCCCGGTAGAACGAGTACGTCGCGCCGAAACGGCTCGGTAGCTGCGCCGGGTGCATGTCCCAGCCCTGATAGATCCCGCGCGCGAGAGAACGCCGAACCAACCGTGAATGCAATTGCCATGCAGCGTGCACTGTTTCGCGATCTCCAGCAGGCACCACGTTCGTCGATCCGTCGGACACGAAAACCCCTGTGCCGGCGGCGGCTACCTGCATCACTGCTTTGGCATGGTCGGCGACGGGATGGTCGAGGCTCTGGTAGCCGGCCGCCACCCCGAGCGCCGCGGAGTAGTCGTATGTCCCGTAGTGCAGGCCGGTGACGCGCTCACCCCCCGCATGGATCATGCGCGCGATCAGCGCGGTGCCGTCGGCACCGAGGATCGCCTGCGGCGTTTCGACCTGGATCTCGAAGCGAAGGGTGCCGGGCGGCAGCGCACAGGACGCCTCGACACTGCCCAGTGCGTAGTCGAAAGCCTCGACCTGCTCGACGGATGTCACCTTCGGCAGCGTGACGACGAAACCGCCGCTCAGCCCGCCCGCTTCGACGAGGGTGCCGACGAACATCTCGAGCGTGCGCACGCCGCGACGGCGCCAGGGCGCCTCGAAGCTCTTGATCCGGATGCCGTGAAACGGTGCGGCGGTCCCCGAGGCCACCGATGCCGCGAGGTTCCGTGCGGCGGCCGTCGTCGCGGCGTCCTCGTCCTCGTCGGGCCGGACGCCGTAGCCGTCCTCGAAATCGATGCGCAGATCTTCGATCGGCTCGGACTCGAGTTTGCGCTCGATGCGGTCGCGAATGTCGCTTGCCATGTCCGGCCGCAGATCGAGGGCGTCAGCCAGTTCGGATGCCGAGCCGCCGTGTGCGGCCAGGACCGTTCTCGCCTGCTCGGCCCAGTCACCGACGGTGGCGGCGTCATAGCGGTCCGCCGGGACGTACACCGTGTGCACGGGCTGTCGGCGTCCACGGTCACCGCGATAGGACGCCACCAGGGCGGCGTCGGCGTCGGCGAGACGCGCGTCGAGCTCATCGGCGAGTGTGCCGTCGGCGGCCATCGAATATCACCTCGCTGGGCTCGATGTTTTCGTATCGCGGAGATAATATCTCCGATGGCGGAAAACAGAATCCCCCGGAAAAGGACGACGCCATGGCCCACGCGGCGCCCGAACCCAAGACTCGCACCGGGTCGGTGCAGTCCATCGGGCGCGCATTCTCGTTGCTCGAATTGATGGCCGACGCAGGCGGCACGATCGCGCTGTCGCAGCTCGCCAACCAGTCCGGACTTCCGCTCCCCACGATCCACCGGTTGCTGCGGACACTGGTCGATCTCGGCTACATCCGCCAGGAGTCGTCGCGGCAGTACGTTCTCGGTCCGCGCCTGATCCGGCTGGGTGACGCATCGTCGCGGATGCTCAGCGTGTGGGCGCGTCCCCATTTGGCAAGGCTCGTCGACGAACTCGGCGAATCGGCGAACCTGGCAATGCTCGACGGCGACGAGATCGTCTATGTCGCCCAGGCCCAGTCGCGGCACTCCATGCGGATGTTCACCGAAGTGGGGCGCCGGGTGGAGCCGCACTGCACCGCGGTCGGCAAGGCGATCATGGCCACCATGCCCGCCGAGGAGGTGCGCGAGATCCTGGACCGCTCCGGCATGCCGCGCCACACCGACACCACCATCACCGACCCCGACGAGTTCATGGCTTCGCTCGCCTTCTCCGTCGAGCACGGATACGCGACCGACGAGAGTGAGCAGGAAACCGGCGTGCGCTGCGTGGCCGTCGCGGTCGCCGACACGCCGTCGCGGCTGGCACTTTCGATCTCCGGGCCCGAGGCCCGGGTCACAGATGGGCTGATCGAACGGGCCGTGCCGCTGCTGATCGAGGCGGGCAAGGCGCTGGCGGCCGATCTGCGCTGAGGACGCCACTGCTTTTCGACGAGCGCGCGGGTGGGTATCCGCTGTCGTCCTTCCCCGGACGACGCGAGCAAAGGAAACACCTGTGAGCCAGACGAGCCAGCGCGAACTCGGTGACTCGGACCGTCCCATCGAAGACGAGCTCGAAGACGCCTTCGCGCGGATGGTCGACGAAGGCACCCAGCGGCTCCACCGAACCTGGCGCGAGGTGCTGGCCACCGGGTTCTTCGGCGGCACCGAGGTGGCGATGGGGGTGCTCGCCTACCTGTCGGTGCTGCACGCCACGCATGACCCGCTGCTCGCCGGTTTGGCGTTCTCGGTCGGGTTCCTCGCCCTCCTACTCGGGCGCAGCGAGCTGTTCACCGAGGGCTTCCTTGTGCCTGTCACCACCGTCGCGGCCAAGCGGGCCAGCGTGGCACAACTGGTGAAACTGTGGTCCGGCACGCTGATCGCCAACCTCGTCGGCGGGTGGCTGTTGATGTGGCTGATCATGACGGCCTTCCCGAAACTGCGTGCGCTGACCATCGAATCGGCCTTGCACTACATCTCGGCGCCGGTCACGGCCGAGACCGTGGCGTTGACCCTGCTCGGCGGGATGGCGATCACCTTGATGACGCGCATGCAGCACGGAACCGATGCGATGGTCGGCAAGATCGCCGCTGCCGTGGCGGGAGCATTCCTGTTGGCCGGACTCCAGATGTTCCACTCGATCCTGGATTCACTGCTGATCTTCGGTGCGCTCGTCACCGGCGAGGCGCCCTTCGGCTACCTCAGTTGGCTTCAATGGTTCGGCTACACCGCCATCGGCAATGTGATCGGCGGCCTCCTCCTCGTGACGCTGCTTCGGCTGCTGCGGAGCAAGGACCGAATCCAGGAGGAGCGCGCCGAAGCCGAACAGACGCCGGGCGGCTGAGCGGCCCGGCCAGGTTCACTGCGCGGAAACGCCCGGACCGCTACGTCGCGGTC
>JAEZKH010000068.1 GCA_023415515.1 Actinomycetes bacterium | reverse complement strand
TGCCTATCGGGGATCCCCGGCTCTGCAGGCGCGACACCGGTGCAGAACGTCGGCGCATACGGCGCGGAGGTGTCCGACACCATCCGCCGGGTCCGGTTACTCGACCGCGCCACTGGACAGGACCGCTGGGTCGATGGCGTGGACCTCGGATTCGGTTACCGGACAAGCATTCTCAGACACTCTGATGCCTTCATCGTGCTCGAGGTCGAGTTCGCCCTCGATGCGGGCGGGCGCAGTGCGCCGGTGCGCTACGGCGAACTGGCGGCGACGCTCGGCGTGGAGCCGGGAACGCGCGCCGATCCCGCGGCGGTACGCGACGCCGTGCTGGCCCTGCGCAGACGCAAGGGGATGGTGCTCGACGAGACCGACCACGACACCTGGAGCGTCGGCTCGTTCTTCACCAACCCGATCGTGTCGGCGACCGACTTCGACCGCATCAAGGCGCGTTGCGCGGCGCCCGTGCCGAATTACCCGGCGCCGGGCGGCGTGAAGCTGGCCGCGGGCTGGCTGGTGGAGAACGCGGGTTTCCCCAAGGGTTACCCGGGCGATGACGCACCTGCGCGGCTGTCGACCAAGCACGCCCTCGCTGTGACCAATCGGGGCCGTGCCACCTCCGCCGACGTGTTTGCCCTGGCCAGGCGGGTGCGGGCAGGGGTGAAGGCGCGGTACGGGATAGAACTCACACCTGAGCCGATTCTGGTCGGAGGCGCTCTCTAGGTATCTTTGGAACACGTGACCCGAGCTGAGTCGATGCCGCCGATATCTCGGCGCCGCGCCTTGACCGCATTGGCGGTCGGGGTGGTAGCTCCGGGTGTCCTCGCCGCGTGTTCGAGCAACGAGAAGGCGCCGTCGCAGGCCGAGGACGCCCCGCCTGCCCCGTCGCTGAAATACAGCCCCCGAAACGCCGCCTCCGACGTCGTGCCGACAGAGCCGGTGCGCGTCGAGGTCCGCGACGGCTGGTTCCAGCGCGTCACGCTGACCAACGCGGACGGCAAGGCGGTGGCGGGCGCGCTCAACCGCGAGCGCACCGCGTTCACCGTCACCGAGCCTCTCGGCTACGGTGCCGCCTACACGTGGGCCGGCTCGGTGGTCGGCCGCGACGGCAAGGCGGTGCCCGTCGAGGGCAAGTTCACCACCGTCGACCCCTCCACTCAGGTCAACGGGCAGTTCCAGCTCGCCGACGGCCAGGTCGTCGGTGTCGCGGCGCCGGTGATCATCCAGTTCGACGCCGCGATCGCCGATGAGGACAGGGCGACGGTGGAGAAGGCGCTCAAGGTGACGACGCTGCCGCCGGTGGAGGGCAGCTGGGCGTGGCTGCCCGACGAGGTCGGCGGATCGCGGGTGCACTACCGCACCAAGGACTACTACCCGGCGGGCACGACGGTGAACGTCGACGCGAAGCTCTACGGGGTGAAGTTCGGCGACGACGCCTACGGCGCGCAGGACATCTCGCTGAACTTCTCCATCGGTCGCCGTCAGGTGGTCAAGGCCGCGGCCCCGTCGCACCGCATACAGGTCGAGACCGACGAGGGCATCATCATGGACTTCCCCTGCAGCTACGGCGAAGGCGACCTGCCGCGCAACATCACCCGCAGCGGGATCCACGTCGTCACCGAGAAGTACGAAGACTTCTACATGTCGAACCCGGCCGCCGGCTACAGCAACGTGCACGAACGATTCGCGGTGCGCATCTCCAACAACGGCGAGTTCATCCACTGCAATCCCAACAGCATTGCCTCACAGGGCAATACGAACGTCACCAACGGCTGCATCAACCTGAACCTGGAAAACGCGCAGCAGTACTTCGCCAGCGCCATCTACGGTGACCCGGTCGAGGTGACGGGCACGTCGATCGATTTGTCGTACGCCGACGGTGACATCTGGGACTGGGCGGTGCCGTGGGAGGAGTGGACCGCGATGTCGGCGTTGTCGTCGCAGGCCCCGCCGTCGGGGATACCGAGCACCGCCCCGGCGACGCCGACGGGCGCGCCGCAACCGGTCAACGGCCGCCCCGGCGGATAGCTCAGTCGTTTCGCACTGTCGCCGCGCGGCTCTTGATCCTGTCGACAGTGTCGGCCACGGCCTTTTTGACCTGGCCGCCGATGTGGTCGACGGCGTCGCGCAGCGGCCGGTTCGGCTTGTCGGTGCCGACCGGGTTGCCGTCGCCGTCGCGGAAATGCGTGGTCGTGGCGCCCACATGCCGGCTGCCGCCTGCGCGGCCGCCGTCGTAGCCGGCATCGACGACGGGCCGCAGCAGGTTGTCGAGTCCGTCCACCGCGCGATTGACCACCAGGTCGCCGCGGTCGTCGGCGATCGACGTGGCGATGTCGCGAAGCGGGCGGGTCAGCGGCAGGTTCTTCTGCTTGATCAGATTGTGCTGGTAGTAGGCGTCCGCCTGGGCGCCCGGCTGCCCGTCGGACACCGTGTACCACTCCTCGGTGTTGGTCACGACCCTGCCATCGGCCGCTGCCTCGGCGATCAGGTCATGGGAGTAGGTGGCGTGGTCGTAGACGCCGCCGATGACCGCGTTCGCCCATGACAGCGGGTTGAGGGTGTCGGGAGTGTCGGCGACCAGGTCGTACTCGATCACGTAGGTCACGTAGTCGCCCTGGCCCGGCACGTCGGTGGTCGGGGTGAAGCCCGGGATGTCGATGTTTAAGCGGTCGAGTTTCGCCAGCAGGCCGCCGTCGGGGTTGACGGGGTCGCCGAACGTCACGACGGTGATCTCGGTCGGGTCGATCCCGTCGTCGGGGTCGGCGATCAGGGCCTGCTTGGCTCTGGCCGCCACCACCGCACCCTGGCTGACGCCCACGAGGACCACGCGCTGCCCGTCGTCATGGCGGGCGATCAGCGCCAGCGCGTCGGCAACCCCTGCGTCGACCGAGTCGTCCAGGGTGGCCGACCCGATCAGCGGCGCGAGGTCGCGCGGGTATTGGACGGTGTAGGCCTCCGGCAGGTGGCTCTGGCCCAGGAAGGCCCGCCACTCGTTCGGTGAAGTCTGCGACGGCTGGTCCGCCTGTCGAGTGCCCGCCGCGTAGTAGTACGTGTCGGCGATCGCAGGGACAGCGAACGCCGTGATGACCGCTGTGCTCGCAAGGGCTGCTCCTGCAGCAAAGAAACGCTTCACCTGTCGATGATGACGTGTACGTCGATGCGATGGTGGGAATCGCGCGACTTGCCCCGAAACGGGCTACGTGCGGTGATATCGCGACGCGCCGGCCTGGTCGCGCGGCTTGACCACGATCTGATCGAGGTTGACGTGTGACGGCCGCGACGCGACGAACCCGATCACCTCGGCGACGTCCTCGGCCACCAACGGCGTGATGCCCTTGTAGACGGCCTCGGCGCGGTCCGCGTCACCGTGGAAGCGGTTGAGCGAAAAGTCTGTTTGCACCATGCCGGGCGCAATCTCGCTGAGCCGCACCGGCTTTCCGAGCAGCTCGCCGCGCAGGGTGCGGTGAAGCGCACCCTGGGCGTGTTTGGCCGATGTGTAGCCCGACCCGTTGTCGTAGGTCTCGATGGCGGCCAGCGACGTCACGGTGACGATGAGGCCGTCACCGGAGTCGATGAGCTTGGGCAGCAGCGCGCGGGTCACCAGCAGTGTGCCGAGCACGTTGACCTCCCACATCCACCGCCAATCGTCGACATCGGCGTCGGCCACCGGCTCCAGACCGCGAGCCCCGCCCGCGTTGTTGACCAGTACGTCGACGCGCTCGAGTGACGCCGCAAGCGCCGCGACGGCGTCGGCGTCGGTGACGTCTGCCGCGAACGCGGAGCCCCCGATCCGGCGGGCGAGCGCGTCGACGGGCGCCTGGCGGCGCGCCACACAGACGACTTTGAATCCTTGTGCAGCAAGGGTTTCCGCGGTCGCCTCACCGATTCCGGCGCTGGCGCCGGTGACCACGGCGACGCGGCGGTCGGCTTCGGGGGTCGTCACGCGCCCAACTGTAGTGGCCGAGGTCACGGGACAGAGCGCTAGTTGGCTGTGCTAAGTTCTCGGCGTGACCCGGATCAGTCAGGCGAATGGCGCACGGCGCGCGTGTTGTTGTTGCCGCCGCGCAACCCGCCGCGCCTGACCGCCCTCCGGACTTCCACTGTCCTACTGAGTCGCAGGTGTGGCACAGACCCACCAGCCGACCGATCAGAGGACAGTTCCCGTGCGCACCACCGTTCTTCGCCCAGCCTCCGCCGCCCGCACCCGCCCGACCGTCGCCCACCCCGGCAGAGCCCTGTTGTCTCGCCACCACGTCGTGGCGCCCTCCCTGTGCGTGGCCGACGCGGCCGCGGCATCGGTGTTCAACGCCGCCAGATCGCGGGGTCCGATCGCGCGCGACGTGATCGCCAAGGTCACGCACCTGTCCATCGCGACGGTCAACCGGCAGGTGACCGCCCTGCTCGACGCGGGCGTGCTACGGGAGCGTGCCGATCTCGCCGTTTCCGGTGCGATCGGGCGGCCGCGGGTACCCGTCGAGGTCAACCACGAGCCGTTCCTCACGCTCGGCATCCACATCGGTGCGCGCACGACGAGCATCGTGGCCACCGACCTGTTCGGCCGCACGCTCGACGTCGTGGAGCCCCCGACGCCGCGCGGTGCCCAGGAGGCGGCCCTCGCGTCGCTGGCCGGTAGCGCCCGCCCCAACCTGAGCCGCTGGCACCGCCGTCGGCCGCTGTGGGTCGGGATCGCCGCCGGCGGCGTCGTCGACAGCGCGGCGGGCTATCTCGACCACCCGAGGCTCGGCTGGTCCGACGCACCTGTGGGGCCCGTCATCGCCGAGACGCTCGGCCTTCCGGTCTCGGTCGCCTCACACGTCGACGCGATGGCCGGCGCCGAACTGCTGCTCGGCGCGAGGCGGGCGTCGCAGCAGTCGACGAGCCTGTACGTGTATGCCCGCGAGACGGTCGGCTACGCGCTGTCCATCGGCGGCCGGGTCCATTCACCGGCCAGCGGTCCCGGCACCATCGCGGGCCTGCCCGCCCAGTCGGATCTGCTCGGCGGAACCGGCCAGCTGGAGTCGACGGTCAGCGACGAGGCCGTGCTGATCGCCGCGCGCAAACAGCGGATCGTCCCCGCCGATGGCCCGGCGTCGACGATGGCCGCCGTGCTGCGGTCGGCCAGGCAGGGCAACGACAAGGCCCTCGCCCTGCTCGGCGAGCGCGCCCGGGTGCTCGGCGAGGCGGTCGCGCTGTTGCGCGACATGCTCAATCCCGACGACCTCGTGGTGGGCGGTCAGGCGTTCACCGAGTATCCCGAGGGCATGAGCCTGGTCGAGGCGGCCTACCGCGCGCGTTCGGTGCTTCCCGCCCGCGACGTCAGGGTGACGTCGTTCGGCAACCGGGTGCAGGAGGCGGGCGCCGGGGTGGTGTCGCTCGGCGGCATCTACGCCGACCCGATCGGCGCCATGCGCCGCGCGATCGCCCGCAGGCCGGAAGCCTCCGCCTGACCCCGCGGAGAAGCCGGCGACGACCACCGCTGAGCACGGTGTAGACATGTCTATGTGCGCCAAGCCACCGATCTGCCCCGCAGAGTGGCTGTGTTGTCGGTGCACACCTCCCCGCTGGCGCAGCCCGGCACCGGCGACGCCGGCGGCATGAACGTCTACGTGCTGCAGAGCGCATTGCAGATGGCCCGCCGCGGGGTCGAGGTGGAGATCTTCACCAGAGCGACGTCCTCGTCCGACGAGCCGACCGTGCACGTGGCGCCGGGCGTGCTGGTACGCAATGTCGTCGCCGGGCCGTTCGAGGGGCTCGACAAGTACGACCTGCCGACCCAGCTGTGCGCGTTCACCGCGGGCGTGCTGCGGGCCGAGGCCACTCACGAGCCGGGCTACTACGACATCGTGCATTCGCACTACTGGCTCTCCGGCCAGGTCGGCTGGCTGGCCCGCGACCGGTGGGCGGTGCCGCTCGTGCACACCGCGCACACTCTGGCCGCGGTCAAGAACTCGGCGCTCGCCGACGGCGACGCGCCGGAACCCCCGCTGCGCGCGGTCGGCGAGCAGCAGGTCGTCGACGAAGCGGATCGCTTGATCGTCAACACCGAACACGAAGCGCAGCAACTGGTTTCGCTGCACAGCGCCGATTCCGAGCGCATCGACGTGGTGCACCCCGGGGTCGATCTGGACACCTTCACGCCGGGTGACAAGGGGGCGGCGAGGCACACGCTCGGCGTGGCCGACACCGAACGCGTGGTGGCGTTCGTCGGCCGCATCCAACCGCTCAAGGCCCCCGACGTGCTGCTCCGGGCGGCGGCCAAGGTGCCCGACCTGCGGGTGCTCATCGCGGGCGGCCCGTCGGGCAGTGGGCTGGCCGCACCCGACGGACTTGTTCGGCTGGCCGACGAACTGGGTATCGCCGATCGGGTGACCTTCCTGCCACCGCAGTCCCGCGAGCAACTCGTCGACGTCTACCGCGCCGCCGACCTCGTCGCGGTGCCCAGCTACTCCGAATCGTTCGGCCTCGTCGCCGTCGAGGCCCAGGCCTGCGGAACCCCCGTGGTGGCCGCCGCGGTCGGCGGGCTGCCCGTGGCCGTGCGCGACGGCGTCAGCGGCGCGCTGGTCGACGGCCACGATCCCGACGACTGGGCGCAGGCGATCGCGGGGGTGTTCGGTCGCGGCCCTGAGACGATGCGACGCGCGGCCGTCGAGCATGCCGCCTCGTTCTCCTGGGCTCACACCGTCGACGGGCTGCTGGCCAGCTACGGTCACGCGATCGGTGACTACCGCGCCCGCCATCAGCGCCGTGCCGGCGGCGGGCGTCGAACGGCCAGGCGGTTCACGATGCGACGCGGTGTGCGCGCGTGAGCGACGCGGCCCGGGTCATCGAAGACGCCTGCAAGGAGAACGGCCTGACCTGCACTCGCCACGAGGGTGCTCGCGGCGGCCTGCCCGGCATCATCGTCGAACTGCCCGGCGAACGACGGCTGAAGACCAACACGATTCTGTCCATCGGCGAGCACTCGGTGCGCGTCGAGGCGTTCGTCTGCCGCAAGCCCGACGAGAACCACGAGGGCGTCTACCGGTTCTTGCTCAAGCGCAACCGCAGGCTCTACGGGGTGGCCTACACGCTCGACAACGTCGGCGACATCTACCTCGTCGGCCGGATGTCGTTGCACTCCGTCACCGCCGAGGAGGTCGACCGCGTGCTCGGCCAGGTGCTCGAGGCCGTCGACAACGACTTCAACACCCTGCTGGAGTTGGGTTTTCGCTCGTCCATCCAGAAGGAATGGGAATGGCGGGTGCGCAGGGGCGAGTCGCTGAAGAACCTCAAGGCCTTCGAGCACCTCATCGACGACGACGACTGATCGGCACCGGGATAGTCTCTTGGCCATGGGAGACTCCACGCTGATCCTGCTGCGCCACGGCGAAAGTGAATGGAACGCACTGAACCTGTTCACCGGATGGGTCGATGTCGACCTCACCGACAAGGGCAGGGCCGAGGCCGCGCGGGCAGGCGAGCTGATCAAGGAACTCGACCGCCTGCCCGACGTGCTCTACACCTCGCTGCTGCGCAGGGCGATCACCACCGCGAACATCGCGTTGGACACCGCCGACCGGCACTGGATACCCGTGCACCGCGACTGGCGGCTCAACGAGCGCCACTACGGGGCGCTGCAGGGCCTCAACAAGGCCGAGACCAAGGAGCGCTACGGCGAGGAGCAGTTCATGGCCTGGCGGCGCAGTTACGACACCCCGCCGCCGCCGATCGAGCCGGGAAGCGAGTTCAGCCAGGACAACGATCCGCGCTACGCGGACATCGACGGCGGTCCGCTGACCGAATGCCTGGCCGACGTGGTGGCCCGATTCGTCCCCTATTTCACCGAGACGATCGTGCCCGACCTCCAGGCCGGTAAGACGGTCCTCATCGCCGCGCACGGTAACTCGCTGCGGGCGCTGGTCAAATACCTCGATCAGATGTCCGACGACGACGTTGTCGGCCTGAACATCCCGACCGGGATCCCGCTGCGCTACGACCTCGACGGCGACCTGCGCCCGAAGGTAATCGGCGGCACCTACCTGGACCCCGAGGCGGCAGCGGCGGGCGCCGCGGCCGTCGCCAGCCAGGGCGCCAAATAACCCAGGAGCGGGCCGAATCCGGCGAACAGCCGGTGAACGGCCGTGGAACACATGCTCGTGCGCGTGTGACTTGTCCCGATTTGGCCGCACGCTGCTGGGATGACGTTCACCAGTTTCGTACGATTTGCTCGTGAGTGTGGTTTCCGCACTGCTGTTGGCGGCGGGCTTGGCACTGCTCGCACTGGTGATCGGTGCGGGGGTCGGGGTGTCCTTGGCTTCGAAGCTGACCGACCGCAGGCAGCGCCGCGCGGTCGAGCAGACCGGAATCACGGTCTCCGAGATGCTCGCCCACATCGTGTCCCTCTCGCCGGTGGGCATCGTCGTGGTCGACACCTACCGTGACGTCGTCTACACCAACGAACGAGCCTGTGAGCTGGGCTTGGTGCGTGATCGCCTGCTCGACGACCGCGCCTGGCTGGCCGCCCAGCGGGTCCTGAGCACCGGTGAAGACGTCGAGGTCGATCTCTCCCCGCGTCGACGCGCGCTGCCAGGGCGCTCCGGGCTCTCGGTGCGCGGCCACGTCCGGTTGCTGACCGAGGACGACCGCCGGTTCGCCGTCGTCTACGTCGACGACCAGTCCGAGCATGCGCGGATGGAGGC
>JAEZKH010000254.1 GCA_023415515.1 Actinomycetes bacterium | reverse complement strand
GGGCGAGCGCGCCCACGACTCGAACCAAGCTCTTGCGCATGAAAGTCCTCCGATGTATCGATTTCGCGTTGCGGTCACAGGGCTCAGCCCGGCTGATGTGAGCGCTAACATCGACGATCCTGTGATGACGGTCACGGCTTTGTCAAGCAGTAGGTGCCGCGAATGTGAGCGCTAACAAATTGTTGACACGTCGCGAATGTTAGCGTTAACATCCGTCGGGTGTAACGCCGGTCACATGAATTCTCGGTGGTCGGCAATTCCACAAATCGGGTATGGACCCGGCTTGACCTGGATGAACGTGGACGCCAAAGGAGCTGTCGTGAACAAAATACTGACCGCGATGCTGGGCATCGCGACGGCAGGGATGCTCGCCGCCTGTGGGAGCGGACCTGCCCCGGCCGGCCAGCCTGGCGGCAGTGGCGCCGACAGTGGACAGATCACGATGGGCTTCTCGCAGGTGGGTGCCGAAAGCGGGTGGCGCACCGCGAACACGACGTCCATTCAGGATGCCGCCAAGGACGCGAACGTCGATTTGAAGTTCTCCGACGCCAACGGCAAACAGGAGAATCAGATCTCCGCGATCCGCTCGTTCATTCAGCAGCGCGTCGATGTCATCGCCTTCAGTCCGGTGGTCCGCACCGGCTGGGATGCGGTGCTCCTCGAGGCCAAGAACGCAGGCATCCCGGTGATCCTCACTGACCGCGCGGTCGACACGCAGGAACCCGATGTGTACAAGACCTTCATCGGGGCGGACTTCGTGCAGGAGGGCCAGTGGGCGGGTGATTGGGTCGCCAAAGAGTTCGCCTCCGCGCCCGGCCCGGTGAACATCGTGCAATTGGAGGGCACCACCGGTTCGGATCCCGCGATCGAACGTACCGACGGGTTCGCCAAGGCCATTGCCGTCAACCCGAACCTGAAGGTGATCGCTTCGCAGACAGGTGATTTCACCCGGGCCGGTGGCAAGCAGGTGATGGAGGCGTTCCTCAAGGCGAACCCCGACATCGACGTGGTGTTCGCGCAGAACGACGACATGGGACTCGGCGCCGTCGAGGCGATCGAGGCGGCCGGCAAGAAGCCCGGTGTCGATATCAAGATCGTCGCCATCGACGCCACCCACGACGGCATGCAGGCCACCGCAGACGGCAAGTTCAACTTTCTCGTCGAGTGCAACCCACTGCTCGGCCCGCAACTGATGGACATCGCGAAGAAGGTCGTCGCGGGCGAAACCGTGCCCGCCCGCATCGTCACCGAGGACCAGACCTTCGATCAGGCGCAGGCGGCCGCCGCACTTCCCGAGCGCAAGTACTGAGCCCGGGTAAGCGAGGATTCGCTCGATGACTGCACCGCAGGCCGTGGTGGAGATGCGGGACGTCACCATCGACTTCCCCGGAGTCAAGGCACTCGATGGCGTCGACTTCCGGATGCTGCCCGGTGAGATCCACGCCCTGATGGGCGAGAACGGGGCCGGTAAATCGACGCTGATCAAGGCGCTCACGGGGGTCTACGACATCGATTCGGGATCCATCGCGGTCGGCGGCATCGAGCAACGATTCACCGGCCCCCGACATGCGCAGGACGCCGGTATCAGCACGGTGTACCAGGAGGTGAACCTCTGCGCGAATCTGACCGTGGCGGAGAACATCCTGCTCGGCCGCGAACCCCGTCGACTGGGTCGCATCGACTACCGCGCCATGAACCGTCGCGCCGCCGAACTGCTCGGCCAGCTCGACTTGAGCATCGAGCCGGCCTCCACGCTCGGCGAGCATCCCATCGCCCTGCAACAGCTCGTCGCCATTGCCCGGGCGACGGCGGTGTCCGCCAGGGTGCTCATCCTCGACGAACCGACATCGAGCCTCGACGCAGATGAGGTTGCCGAACTCTTCCGGGTGATGCGTCGGCTCCGCGACAGCGGTACGGCGATCCTGTTCGTCACCCATTTTCTCGACCAGGTGTATGCGATCTCCGACCGAATGACGGTGTTGCGCAATGGGCATCTGGTCGGGGAGTACCGCACCGCCACCCTGGACCGGGTGAAGCTGGTTGCGGCGATGCTCGGCCACGAACTGGACTTGCTCGAGGAGATCGGCGACGCTTCGGAGGACCGCGCCGCAGGCGCCGACTCCGACACCGTCGACACCGTGCTCAGCGCTCGCGGCCTCGGTCGCGACCCCGCCGTCCAGCCGGTCGATCTCGACGTCCACCATGGAGAGGTGGTCGGCCTTGCCGGCCTGTTGGGCTCGGGCCGAACCGAACTGGCGCGCCTGCTGTTCGGCGCGGACCGCGCGACCAGCGGACGGATCACGATGAACGGCAAGGCGGTCAGCTTGCGCTCACCGCGCGCGGCGATCGCCCACGGCATCGCCTTCACGTCGGAGGACCGCAAGGGCGAAGGCATCATCGGCGAACTCACCGTCCGCGACAACCTGGTGCTCGCCCTGCAGGCGCGTCGTGGATTCGCCCGGCCGCTGGCGACCAGGGTGTCCGACGATCTCGTCGATCGGTTCATGGCGGCCCTCGACATCCGGCCGCGGGATCCCGACGCACTGGTCAAGAACCTCAGCGGCGGCAACCAGCAGAAGGTGCTGCTGGCGCGCTGGTTGATCACCGAACCGCACCTGTTCATCCTCGACGAACCCACCAGGGGTATCGATGTGGGCGCCAAGGCGCAGATCCAGAAGCTCGTCGCCGATCTCGCCGGCGACGGCATGGGGGTGGTGTTCATCTCCGCCGAACTGGACGAGGTCGCCAGGATCAGCGACCGGATCGCGGTACTGCGCGACCGGCAGTGCATCGCCGTCGTCGGCAAGGACTGCGGGGTCCGGGAATTGACGGCACTCATCGCGGGCGGAGCGCAGCCGTGATCAAGAAGCTGACCGCGTCGCCGCTGCTGTGGCCGACCGTGGCCCTGATCGCGCTGCTGATCGTGAACGTCTTTCTGACACCGGGTTTTCTGAGTGTCCGCGTGCAGGACGGCCACCTCTTCGGCAGCCTCATCGACATCCTCCGTAACGGCGCCCCCACCATGCTGGTCGCCCTCGGTATGACGCTGGTGATCGCGTCGCGCGGGATCGACCTCTCCGTCGGCGCCGTGGTCGCCGTCAGCGGAGCACTGGCGTGCGCACACATCGCCTCCGCTGCCGACCCGGCGAGCGTCGGCCCGGTGGTCGCCGCGATGGGTATCGCTCTCGGCGTCGCCGTCGGTCTCGGGTTGTGGAACGGCATGCTGGTCTCGGTGTTCGGGGTCCAGCCGATCATCGCGACCCTCGTCCTCATGACAGCAGGCCGGGGCATCGCGCTGTTCATCACCGACGGCCAGATCGTCACGACCGCCAGCGCTCCCTTCAAGGTGCTGGGCGCCGGTTATGCCCTCGGCCTACCTGTCGCGATCCTGGTCAGCCTCTCGGTGTTCGCGCTGGTGGGTCTGCTCACCCGACGCACAGCGCTGGGGATGCTGCTCGAGTCGGTCGGAGTCAACCCCGAGGCCAGTCGGCTCGCGGGTGTCCGGCACCGCTCCATCGTCTTCGCCGTCTATGTCTTCTGCGCCCTGTGCGCGGGTATCGCAGGCTTGATGATCGCGTCGAACATCTCCGCCGCCGACGCCAACAACGCCGGGCTGTGGATCGAGATGGACGCCATCCTCGCCGTGGTGATCGGCGGAACATCGCTGCTTGGCGGACGATTCAGCCTCACCGGAACCATACTGGGCGCGCTGATCATTCAAACGCTCACTACGACGGTCTACACGGCGGGCATCACCCCTGAGGCGACGCTGGTGTTCAAGGCCCTGGTCGTCATCGCCGTGTGCCTGCTCCAATCGCCCACGTTCCGGGCCGGCTTCCATCGGCGTCGGCCTCCGCGGGCCCATCGACCGGTGCCCACGACCGAGAAGCGCCCAGGCGCAGCATCACCGATGAATCCGAAGCCGACTGCGGTGGTGGCGAAGTGAGCATCGGAATCGAGATCCGGCCCCGCGCCGTCGCCGACGGCCTCCTGCGACGGGCTACCGGACGCTATCTGTCCCCCCTGGCCTCACTCGCATTGTTCTTGGTGATGTTCGTTGCCGTCGTCGCGCGGTACGACTTCGCCAGCCCCGCACAGGTGTTCTTGAACCTGTTGGTGGACAACGCTTATCTGATCGTGCTCGCGGTCGGTATGACATTCGTCATCCTCACCGGGGGCATCGACTTGTCGGTCGGATCCGTGGTGGCCCTGTCCACCGTGATCGTCGCGAGCGCGCTGAAGGCCGGCTGGCCGATGCCGCTGGCCGTGGGCACGGTGCTGGTGGCGGGCCCGCTACTCGGGTTGCTGATGGGTCTGATCATCGAGCATTTCGACGTGCAGCCTTTTATCGTGACGCTCGCGGGCATGTTCCTGGCCCGTGGGCTCTGCTACGTGATCAGCGTGGACACCCTGCCGATCAAGGACCCGGTGCTGCGCGAGATCGGGCTGAACTACGTGTACCTCTACGAGGACAAGTTCATCCGCTGGACCGTCGTCATCGCGGCGGTCGTGGTCCTCATCGCGGTCTACGTGCTGCACCAGACCCGGTTCGGCCGCACGGTTTACGCCGTCGGCGGCAACCGGCAGTCGGCACAGTTGATGGGCCTGGACGCGTCCCGGGCGCGGGTCTCGGTGTATGCGATCAGCGGGTTCTGCGCCGCACTCGCGGGCCTGCTGTTGGCCGTGCAAAAGCTGTCGGGCTACAGCCTCAACGGCATCGGCATGGAACTCGACGCCATCGCCGCGGCGGTGATCGGCGGCGTCCTGCTCTCCGGCGGCGTCGGCATCCTGCTCGGTTCGGTCGTCGGGGTCCTGGTGCTCGGCACGATACAGACGTTCGTGACGGCAGAGAATCTCGACTCGTACTGGACCCGGATCATGACGGGGGCCCTGCTTCTGGTCTTCGTGCTGGTGCAGCGACTAGTGGTGAGGAAGCACGGATGAGCGCTCAATCGAATCCGCCGACGTCGGCGAAACCAGTGATGGCGGATGTCGCGCGCCTCGCGGGTGTCAGTCACCAGACCGTCTCACGAGTCATCAACGGCTCAGCCAACATTCGGCCCGCCACCAAGGCCCGTGTCGAGGAGGCCATCGAGGAGCTCGGCTACCGGCCCAACACGGCGGCCCGAGCCCTGGTGACGCGACGCTCCGGAATCATCGGCGTCGTCGGGTCCAACAGCGGGCTGTACGGGCCGGAGAGCATCCAGCGTTCCGTGCTGGAGGCCGCTCGCGCGGCAGGCTACTTCTCCAGCCTTGTTCCCCTCACCGAGGTGACCGTGGACGAACTCCACAGTGCCCTCGACCATCTCGCTCGTCAGTCCGTAGAGGCGATCGTGATGATCGTCGGCAAGGAAGACGCACTCGCGGTGGTGCACGCGACAAATGCCGGGGTGCCGTTGATCGTGGTCGAGGGGGACCTGTCCGGTCGGGGGCTGACCGTCGGCGTCGACCAGATCGAGGGGGCGCGCCTTGCCACCCGGCATCTCCTGGACCTGGGGCACCGGGCGATCGACCACGTGGCGGGTCCGCTGACCTACACCGAGGCCAAGGGTCGCCGCAGCGGGTACGAGGCGACGATGCGCGCCGCCGGTCTTGCCGCGGGGGAGTTATGGGAGGGCGACTGGAGCCCGCAGAGTGGCTATCGGATCGGCCGTGAGCTGGCACAAAGAGCGCGCAGCACAGCGGTATTCGTTGCCAACGATCAGATGGCCATCGGGGTCATGCATGCGTTCGCAGAGGCGGGCGTGCGGATTCCCGAGGACGTCAGCGTCGTCGGGTTCGACGACATCCCGGAATCCGGCTATCTCAACCCGGCGCTCACGACCGTCAGACAGGACTTCCGGGTCCTCGGTCAGCGGGCCATCGACCTGGTGACCAAGACGTTGGAAGGCTCGCCGACCAGTGTGCCCCTGCTCGTCCCCGAACTGATCATCCGTGCAAGCACGGCCCGGCCACAGGAGACCTCATGAAGAACGAGACGGCCACCGAAAAGTACACGGTGGGTGTCGATTTCGGCACGCTGTCGGGACGGGCGCTGGTTGTGCGCGTCACCGACGGCAAAGAGATGGCCAGCGCCGAGCATGTCTATACCCATGCCGTGGTCACGGAGACGTTGCCCAACAGCACGGTTCGGCTTCCGTCGCAATGGGCGCTGCAGGTGCCGTCCGACTACGTCGACGTCCTGCGCACCGCGGTACCCGAGGCCGTCGCGAAGGCGGGGATCGATCCCGCCGACGTCGTCGGCATCGGCACCGACTTCACCGCCTGCACGATGGTTCCGGTCCGCAGCGACGGAACCCCGCTCTGTGAGCTCGACGGCTTCGCCGACCGTCCGCACGCGTACGCCAAGCTCTGGCGGCACCACTCCCCGCAACCGCAGGCCGACCGAATCAATGCCGTCGCGACTCGACGCGGAGAGACCTGGCTGCCCCGGTACGGCGGCCTGATCTCCAGCGAGTGGGAATTCGCGAAGGCGCTGGAGATCCTCGACGAGGATCCGCAGGCGTACGCGGCGATGGCCCACTTCGTGGAGGCTGCGGACTGGATCGTGTGGCAGCTCACGGGACGCTATGTGCGCAATGCGTGCACCGCCGGGTACAAGGGAATTCGGCAGGACGGCCAGTACCCGTCGCGTGAGTTCCTCGCCGAGGTTCGGCCCGGCTTCGCCGATTTCGTCACCGAGAAGCTGGACCACCAGATCGGTCGACTCGGGCAGCGGGCCGGTGGGCTCACCCCCGAGGCCGCCCGCTGGACGGGCTTGCCGGAAGGTATCGCCGTCGCGGTGGGCAACGTCGACGCGCACGTCACCGTCGCCGCGGCGGACGCGTTAGAGCCCGGACGGCTCGTCGCCATCATGGGGACATCGACGTGTCATGTGATGAACTCCGACGTCCTGCGCGACGTGCCAGGCATGTGCGGCGTCGTCCTGGATGGAATCTGCGACGGCAGTTGGGGATACGAGGCCGGGCAATCCGGTGTCGGTGACATCTTTGGCTGGTTCGTGGACAATTGCGTACCCGAGAGGTATCACGTCGAAGCACGCGGGCGCGGGCAGTCTCTGCACGAGTACCTCACCGAGCTGGCCAGCCTGCAACGGGTCGGCGAACACGGTCTCGTCGCGTTGGACTGGCACAGCGGCAACCGCTCTGTGCTGGTGGATCACGAGCTCTCGGGCGTGATGATCGGTCAGACATTGGAGACCACGTGCGTCGACATGTACCGCGCGCTGTTGGAAGCCACCGCGTTCGGCACCCGGATGATCGTGGAGACGTTCGTCGCCAGCGGTGTGCCCGTCACCGAACTCGTGGTCGCGGGCGGACTCCTGAAGAACCGGCTGCTCATGCAGATCTACGCCGACGCCGTCGGGTTACCACTGTCGATCGTGCCGTCAGCACAGGCGCCCGCGTTGGGCTCGGCGATCCACGCGGCCACGGCGGCGGGTGTTTTCGACGACGTCCCCGCCGCCGCGGCCATCATGGGCCGCCGGACCCGCAACGCCTATGAGCCGATCCCCGAGAATGCCGCCGCCTACAACCGCCTCTACCGCGAGTACGTCGCAGCCTACGAATGGTTCGGTCGCGGCAACGAGATGATGCGCCGACTGCGCCGCATCGGAACACGAGAGACGCTGGGAGCCACCGCATGACGATCACTTCCGACGTCGACCGCGTGATTGCCGACCTGCGCGAGCAGGTCTGCGAGTTGCACGCGCACCTGACGCGCTACGAGCTGGTCATCTGGACGGCGGGCAACGTCTCAGCCAGAGTGCCCGACCGCGACCTGATGGTGATCAAACCGTCGGGCGCCGACTATGACTCGATGTCTCCCGCCGACATGGTGGTATGCGACCTGTACGGCAACCTGGTCGACGGGGAGCTGAACCCGTCCTCGGACACCGCAGCCCACGCCTATGTCTACCGGCATCTGCCCGACGTCGGTGGGGTGGTTCACACGCATTCCACCTACGCGACCGCGTGGGCCGCGCGCGGTGAGCCGATTCCCTGCGTGCTGACGATGATCGCCGACGAGTTCGGCGGAGAAGTCCCGGTCGGTCCGTTCGCGCTCATCGGCGACGACTCCATCGGCCGCGGCATTGTGGAGACGTTGCGGCACAGCAGGTCTCCCGCGGTGCTGATGCGCAACCACGGGCCGTTCACCATCGGCAGGACCGCCCGCGACGCGGTCAAGGCTGCGGTGATGGTCGAAGACGTGGCCCGCACGGTCCACATCAGCCGCCAGCTCGGGTCGGCGTCACCTCTCGATGCCGCCGATGTCACCGCGCTGTTCGAGCGCTACCAGAACGTGTACGGCCAGGCCGGTCGTACCTCCGCAACGTCAGAGGGGAACAAGCGATGATCGCGCCCGGGCTCGTCACCAGCCAGATATGGCTGATCACGGGCAGTCAGCACCTGTACGGTCCGGACATCCTCGACCAGGTCACCGCCCAGTCGCGGCAGATCGCCGAGCGGCTCGACGCCAGTGCCGAGGTGCCCGTCGAGGTGCGGTGGCTTCCGGTGGTCACCGACACCGAGCAGATCGCGAGGGTGCTCGCCGAGGCCAACGGCACCGACGAGTGCATCGGCGTCATCGCGTGGATGCATACGTTCTCCCCGGCGAAGATGTGGATCCGAGGGCTCAAGGCGCTGCGCAAGCCGCTGCTACACCTGCACACCCAGTTCGGTGTCGAATTGCCCTGGGCCACAATCGACATGGACTTCATGAACCTCAACCAGGCCGCGCACGGCGACCGCGAGTTCGGGTACATCCAATCGCGGCTGGCGCAGCCGCGCAAGACGATCGCCGGCCACGTCGATCACCCTGAGACGCGTCGGCGGATCGGCTCGTGGGTCCGGGCGGCCCTCGGCAACGCCGAGTTGTCCACGCTCAAGGTGGCGCGGTTCGGAGACAACATGCGCGGGGTGGCCGTCACCGAGGGCGACAAGGTCGAGGCCGAGGCGCACTTCGGAGTATCGGTCGACACCTACGGTGTCAACGATCTGGTGGATGTCGTCGACCGCGTCAGTCCGGCGGACGTCGACAAACTGGTCCGCGAGTACGACAACACCTACCGGGTGGCCGATGAGCTGCGTCCCGGTGGTGACCGACACGCATCGCTGCGCGACGGCGCTCAGATCGAGCTCGGTCTGCGAAAGTTCCTCCAGCAGGGCGGCTTCGGAGCATTCACCACAAACTTCGAGGATCTCGGCGGCCTGCGTCAGCTCCCGGGTCTGGCCGTGCAGCGGCTGATGGCCGACGGTTACGGATTCGGTGGTGAAGGCGACTGGAAGACCGCGCTGATGCTGCGGACGATCAAGGTGATGGCCGAGGGCCTGCCCGGCGGCACGTCCTTCATGGAGGACTACACCTACGACCTCACACCGGGTCGCGAACGCATCCTCGGCGCGCACATGCTGGAGGTGTGCCCCAGTATCGCGGCGGGCACCCCCACGCTGGAGGTGCATCCGCTGTCCATCGGTGGTCGTGACGATCCGGTGCGGCTGCGCTTCACCGCTGCGCCCTCCGACGCGGTCGTCGTCGGCATCTGTGACATGGGAAGCCGATTCCGGCTGGTGGCCAACGAGGTTCGCGTCGTCGAGCCGACGGCCGACCTTCCGAACCTGCCCGTGGCATGTGCGGTGTGGGAGCCGTTGCCCTCGTGGTCCACTTCGGCGGAGGCGTGGCTCATGGCCGGTGCTCCCCACCACACTGTGCTCACAACAGCGCTGGGCTCCGAGACGATCGACGACTTCGCGGCGATGACGCAGACCGAGCTGCTGGTGATCGACGCCGACACAACGACGCGTGGATTCGCCCAGGAGCTCAGGTGGAATGACGTGTACCACCACGTCGCCGCCGGTCTGTGAGCGAAAGACACGCGTCGATGAAGGCAGCACGGTTGCACGGGATCGGGGATCTGCGCGTCGCCACCGAACCGGAACCCGGCGAACCGCCACCGGGCTGGTCCTCGCTACGGGTCACCTCGGTGGGTATCTGCGGATCCGACGTGCACTGGTTCGTCGACGGCGGCATCGGCGAAAACCGGATCGAGTACCCCGTGGTGCCCGGGCACGAGTTCGCCGCCGTCGCGGTGACCGGGCCCTATGCCGGACGGCGTGTCGCCGTCGACCCCGCGATCCCGTGCACCAGCTGTGAGATGTGCGTGGCCGGACAGCACAATCTCTGTCCCACAGTGCAGTTCGCCGGCCACGGCTTCCTCGACGGTGCGCTTCGGGAGTACCTGCTCTGGCCGGACCGGCTGCTGCATCCGCTGCCCGACGAGCTCAGCGACGACGCAGGCGCGCTACTGGAACCGCTGGGTGTCGCGATCCACGCCGTCCAGGTCAGCCACCTGCGGCCGGGCGCTGACGTACTCGTGGTGGGTGCGGGGCCGATCGGCCAGCTGGTGATGCAGGTGGCGCGGCGCCTGGGCGCCGCCCGGGTGTTCGCCGTCGAGTCGCTCGCACACCGACGGCTGTCCGCCCTCGGCGTCGGAGCCGACGCGGTGTGGTCACCCGCCGAGGCAGCCGACGAAGTGCTGAACGCCACTGGCGGTCGGGGCGCTGACGTCGTCATCGAGGTGGCGGGCACCGACAACGCGATCGGTATCGCCGTCGCCGCCAGCCGGCCCGGCGCGCGGGTGGCCCTCGCGGGCATTCCGTCGGAGGACTCGTCGTCTTTCCCGGCCGCTGACGCGCGCCGTAAGGGCCTGACGTTCGCGATGGTGCGCCGGATGAACGACACCTATCCTCGTGCGATTTCATTGGCACGCTGCGGAATAGACCTTGACGCGCTCGTTACCGATCGTTACGGGCTCACCGACGCCGCCAAGGCGTTCACGTCCGCGTCCGAGCGGCGCGGCGACAAGGTTGTCGTGGCGGTGTCGAGCAGCTGACCGCTACGGCGCACCCTGTTCAGTAGATCGCCAGGCGGCCGCTGACGTGGTCGCCTACGCCAGTACGAAATACCGCAACCACAGATACAGGGCCGACAGCGCCGTCGACACGACGGTGACCACGAAGCCCTTTCTGGTGAATTCCCAGAACGAGATCGGATTGGCCGAGCGGCGGGCGATTCCCAACATGACGACATTCGCACTCGCGCCGACCGCAGTCAGGTTGCCGCCGAAGTCGGCCCCGAGCGCAAGGGCCCACCACAACACGTTGGGATCGGTGCCGTCGGTGATGCTGCCCGCGAGCTCGCTGACGATCGGCGTCATCGTCGCGACGAAGGGAATGTTGTCGATGATGCCGGACACCGGGGCTGACACCCCCAGTATCAGCATGACGGTCAGCAACGCGTCCCCACCCGTCGCGTCGATGGCCGATTGTGCGATCTGGTCCACCACACCGGTTTTCACCAGTGCGCCGACCATGATGAACAGGCCTGCGAAGAAAAGTAGCGTCTCCCATTCCACGCTGTTGAGGTAATCGTCGCGCTCCATCCGGGAGATCAGGATCAGCACACCTGCGCCGACGAGCGCCACCACCGACGGCTCGATGTGCAGCACCGGATGCGCGATGAACGCCGCGAACACCAACACCAGCACGACAGCGCTCTTGATGAGCAGGGACCGATCGCGGATCGCCTCCTTCTCTTCGAGCGCCATGATGTCGGCGACCCGCTTCGAGTCGACAGTGAACGACCCTCGGAACAGCCACGGCAGAAGGGCGATGAACACGGCGATCACGACAACCACGATCGGTGCCACGTGAACGAGAAAGTCGTTGAACGTCAGACCGGCTCGGCTTGCGATGATGATGTTCGGTGGATCGCCGACCAGCGTCGCCGCACCGCCGATATTGGACGCGAACACCTCCGCCATCAAGAACGGCACCGGGTTGATCGCAAGGCGATCGCACACAAGCAGAGTCACCGGTGCGATCAACAGCACGGTGGTCACGTTGTCCAGCAGCGCCGAAGCGCCGGCGGTGATCAGGACGAGGAGGATCATGATCCGTAGCGGAGATCCCTTGGCGCGCTTGACCGCCCAAATCGCGATGTACTCGAAGACTCCGGTCTGCCGCAGGACGCCGACGATGACCATCATGCCGAAGAGCAGGAAGATGACGTCCCAGTCGATCCCGGTCTCGTGGGAGTAGAACGCATCCGCCGACTCGACGACGCCGAGAACCACGAGGATGCCCGCGCCCATCAATGCGACAAGCGTCTTGTTGACGCGGTCGCTCGCGATCAGCGCATAGGCGACCACGAAAACAGCGATCGCGATGAACTCCATCGGCTCAGCGCTTCAGCGCGGCGGCCAGGAGGCGCGACGCCGTGATCACCCCGTGCATTCGGCCGTCTTTCATCACGGCGATCAATGGTGACTTGAGCTGAGCCATCAGCGCCGCTACCTCGATGATGGTGTCGTCCGCCTTGGCCGACGGGATGTCGGCGAGATGCTCTGGCAACACGTCGCGCACCGTCTTGCCCCCGAGCTTTTCAGCGGCCTTGTCGGCCCACGATTCGTTGATGACGCCGGCCAGCGCCGGATCGTCCTGCACATAGGTCGGCACGATGAACCGCACCACCTGGGAGGCGGGCAGAACAGCGTAAGGCAGTCCGGACGAGTCGGTGACGACGATGCCGGGCAGCCTGTGCTCGGCCAGCATGCGCGCTGCGTCGAGCGCGTTGGAGTCCACGGTGACGACCGGGAAGTCTTCGCAAATGTCTTCTGCGTGCATGGGCGCCTAATCACGAGTCGGGTCGACGACTGCCGACCAGACTTCCCGGCGCACCGCACACAAAACTACTCCACCGGGTCGGTTCGCTCTACCGATTAGGATCGGATCGATGGCAACGGGTTTGCGACTGCTCACGCGCGGCTCGTGGCCGGAGGCCCAGCGTTTCGCCGAAATACTTCGCAAGGAAACCGCCGGCGGCGTGCTGCTGTTATGTGCCGCCGCAGCCGCACTCGTTTGGGCCAACTCGCCATGGTCGGCCGCCTACACGACGATGTCGGAGTTCTCCTTCGGGCCCGAGGCTCTGCACCTGAATCTGAGTGTTTCGACCTGGGCGGCCGACGGACTGTTGGCGATCTTCTTCTTCGTCGTCGGATTGGAACTCAAACGCGAGTTCGTCGCGGGCGATCTGCGCGACCCGGCGCGCGCCGCGCTGCCGATCGCGGCCGCCATCGGCGGCATGATCGTGCCCGCCGCCATCTACATCGCGATCAACCTCGCGGCAGGCCACCCGGAGTACCTCGATGGCTGGGCGGTTCCGATCGCCACCGACATCGCGTTCGCACTCGCGGTGCTCGCAGTGCTGTCCACGCACCTGCCGACTGCGTTGCGCACCTTCCTGCTCACGCTGGCGGTCGTCGACGATCTGCTGGCGATCACCGTGATCGCGGTGTTCTTCACCGACCATCTGTCGCTCGGGCCGCTTGCCCTGTCGCTGATTCCCATCGTGTTGTTCGGGGTCGCGGCGCAACGCGGTCTTCATCAGTGGTGGCTGCTGGTGCCGCTGGCGGTCACGGCGTGGGCGCTGATGCATGCCAGCGGTGTGCACGCGACAGTCGCCGGGGTGGTGCTCGGCTTCACGGTGCCGGTGCTCGGTCGCCACGGGAAGCCGAGCGCGGAGCTGTTCGAACACGCGATGCGGCCACTGTCGGCGGGCTTTGCCGTGCCGGTGTTCGCGTTCTTCGCCGCGGGCGTCACGGTGGGCGGCTGGTCGGGCTTAACCTCGTCGATGCTGCACCCGATCACCGACGGGGTCATCGTCGGTCTGGTCGTCGGCAAACCGCTCGGGGTCTTCGTGACGGCGTTCCTCTTGGCCAAACTCACCCGCGCCAGCCTGGACGACGAGTTGGCGTGGCGCGACGTTCTCGGCGTCGCCATGCTGGCTGGGATCGGGTTCACAGTTTCGTTATTGATCGGGGAACTGGCCTTCGGGCACGGCACCAGCGAGGGTTCCGATGTGAAGATCGGTGTGCTGGCCGGCTCCGTTGTCGCAGGTCTGCTGGCAGCGGTGATTTTGCGGAGCCGGAACGCCGCCTACCGGCGCATCCACGAGGTCGAGACACTCGACGCCGATCACGACGGTGTGCCCGACGTCTACCGCACTCGGCGCGACTGAGGCCTGAAACGGTGCGTAGACTGACGGGATGCTTGAACAGATCCGCGGCCCCGCCGATCTGCAGCACCTGACGCAGTCCCAGCTAAGTGATCTGGCTGGTGAGATCCGACAGTTCCTGATTCACAAGGTCGCTGCAACCGGTGGGCATCTCGGCCCGAACCTGGGTGTGGTCGAGCTCACCCTCGCGCTGCATCGGGTGTTCGACTCGCCCCACGACCCGATCATCTTCGACACCGGCCATCAGGCCAACGTGCACAAGATGCTGACCGGTCGCTGCCATGAGTTCGACACCCTGCGCAAGAAGGACGGTCTGTCGGGCTATCCGTCGCGCACCGAAAGCGACCACGACAGGGTCGAATCCAGCCACGCCAGTTCGGCGTTGTCCTACGCCGACGGGCTCGCCAAGGCATTCGAGTTGACCGGGCACCGCAACCGGCATGTGGTCGCGGTGGTGGGCGACGGAGCGCTGACCGGCGGCATGTGCTGGGAGGCGCTGAACAACATCGCCGCCGCCCGCCGACCCGTCGTGATCATCGTCAACGACAACGGTCGCAGCTACGCGCCGACGATCGGCGGATTCGCCGACCATCTCGCGGCGCTGCGCCTGCAGCCCGGCTACGAGCGCATCCTCGAGGAGGGCCGCAGAGCCGTCCGTGGGGTGCCCGTCATCGGCGAATTCTGCTACCAGTGCATGCACAGCATCAAGGCGGGCATCAAGGACGCGATCGCCCCACAGGTGATGTTCACCGACCTCGGCCTCAAGTACGTCGGGCCGATCGACGGCCACGACGAGCACGCCGTCGAGGCGGCGTTGCGCCACGCTCGCGGGTTCAACGCCCCCGTGGTCGTGCACGTGGTCACCCGGAAAGGCATGGGTTACGGCCCCGCCGAGGCCGACGAGGCCGAGCAGATGCACTCGACCGGGGTGATCGACCCGCAGACCGGCAAGGCCACCAAGGTCGCCGGGCCGGGGTGGACGTCGACGTTCTCCGACGCGCTGATCAAATACGCGGGTAAACGCCGCGACATCGTGGCGATCACCGCCGCCATGCCCGGGCCCACCGGGCTGAGCGCGTTCGGGAAGAAGTTCCCCGACCGGTTGTTCGATGTCGGCATCGCCGAGCAGCACGCGATGACGTCGGCGGCCGGGCTGGCGATGGGCGGCCTGCACCCGGTGGTGGCGATCTACTCGACATTTCTCAACCGGGCGTTCGACCAGATCATGATGGACGTCGCGCTGCACAAGCTGCCCGTCACGCTGGTGCTCGACCGCTCCGGTGTCACCGGACCCGACGGGGCCAGCCACAACGGCATGTGGGATCTGTCGATGCTGAACATCGTCCCCGGTATGCGGGTCGCCGCACCGCGCGACGCCGCCCGGCTGTACGAGGAACTCGGCGAGGCGCTCGAGGTCAGCGACGGTCCGACGACGCTGCGGTTCCCCAAAGGTGATGTGGGCGAAGACATCCCGGCATTGGAGCGGCGAGACGGCATCGATGTGCTTGCCGTACCGGCGGACGGGTTGTCCGCCGACGTACTGCTGGTGGCGGTCGGTCCGTTCGCGTCGATGGCGATATCGGTCGCCGAGCGACTGCGCAACCAGGGCATCGGCGTGACGGTGATCGACCCGCGCTGGGTGCTGCCGGTGCCCGAGGCCATCGCTGCGCTGGCCACGGGTCACAAACTGGTCGTCACGTTGGAGGACAACGGCGTGCGAGGCGGTGTCGGTTCGGCGGTGTCGGCCGCGCTGCGACGCGCCGAGGTCGATGTTCCGTGCCGTGACGTGGGGTTGCCGCAGGAGTTCCAGGCGCACGCCTCACGCGGCGAGATACTCGCCGACGTCGGGCTGACCGACCAGGTCATCGCCCGCCAGGTGACGGGCTGGGTGGCCGCTCTCGGCAGTGCCGTCTCCGAGGACGAGGTCAGCCGCCAGCTCGACTGACCTCCTTGCGCTCGTCGCGGGCGTTGAGAGACACCCGGCCCACTTCCTGCAGAGTCGTCGACTGCGTGGGCTGCTCGAAGTACACCCGCGCGTCACGCCCATCGATCGCCAATGTCGCGATGGTGTTTCCGAACAGCGGACCGCAGACGTTGTGCCATGTCATCGGTGGCGACGGCACGCCGCGCCTGCGCACCCACCACCGGGAGACGGCGGCAGCGGGCCTGGTCCACCCCAGGGTGAACGCCGGCTTGACGAACATCGGCACGTAATTGTGCACCGGCGAGCAGACCAGCTGGTGCACCGTCGACCCGTCCTCGGCGATGCCGTCGACGTCGGCGCGGGCGGCGTAGCTGTGATGGACGTCGCCGGACAGCACGCTGATGGTCGCCGGACCGTCGGGGTTGTTGGCGATGCGCGCGATCATCTCACCCAGTCGCACGAACGATTTGTAGAATGCCGACCAATGTTCGAAATCGCCCATTTGTCTTAGCTTTTCGCCCACTTTCCCGCGCCAGCCGTCCTGGTCGGCTGCGTGCTCGTTGAGCGCCTCGAGATCGCCGATGGCCGGTGGCATCAACCAGGGCACCGATGAGGCCAGCATCAGATGGTCCAGCGCCTCGGGGTCCTCCTCGGAATTTGCTTCCACCCACCGGAACTCGTTTTCGCCGATCATCATGCGGTCATCGGACTCCAGGATCCGGCCGTTGCGGGAGTCGACCATGATGAGCCGGGTGCGACCGAGATCCCAGCGGTAACTGAAGCGGATGCCCTTGCTGTCGTCGACCTCCCGATCGGCTCGCTCGGCGAGGTCGGCGAGCTGCGGCCAGGTGTCGCCTTCGGCGGCCACCAGCCGTTGGTAGTCGGTGTTGTCGGCCAGCTCCTCGGGGCTGAGGTTGCCCAGATGCTGATACACCCAGTAGGAGGCAAGCCCGGCCCGGATCCGGTCATGCCACCACGGCAGCTGCGCCATCTCGGCGCGCCACGCCTTCGAGGTGTTCCAGTCGTCGCGGATGTCGTGGTCGTCGAAGATCATCGCCGTCGACACCGTCGACATCAGCCACCGGATCTCCGGGTCACCCCACGAATGTCGGTACAGCCGCTCGTACTCGGCGAAGCTGACCACCTCGTCGGGCGGCCGGTCACCGTGGCGGCTGCGCCGCCGCCGCTTGATCCTGTGCTGTTCGTCAGCGGGAAGCTCGTCGGCGTAGAGCTGGTCACCGAGCAGGATCAGCGCATCAGGCCACTGACTGACCGGCAGGTCGGCCATTCGGCTCGCGTAGCAGTCCAACGCGTCGAGTCCGAGCTTCTTCTCCAGCTTCTTGACGTCGGTCTTCGGATACCGGCACGACCCGAAGATGGCCCGCAGCCGGTGTCCGCTGCCGGGCCCCCTGGTGCGGATCACGCTCGGCGGAAACGTCGAGAACGGGTCGTCGTCGATCGGCCACACCGTCGCGCCGTCCACCTTCACCTGATATTCGGTCGCGCTGTCCGGCGCCAGCCCGGTCACCAGCACGAGGGCGAAATGGTAGCCCTGCACCTCGAAGGTTCGCGCCGAACAGCCGAGAACCTCGACCGTGCAGGCGTTTTCGGTTTGAACCCAGACCAGTGCCGTGGTGTCCGCCACGTGCCGCAAGGCCGGGCCGAGGAGCAATCCCATCGAACCGACCCTAGGCCACGACGAGCGACGCCGTCATCGAATCACCGACCGCGCCGAGTTGACGGAATGGATCCCGCTTGCCCGCCTTCGATTTTCGCGGCAGGATCACGGCTTCGCGTTGGCGAGCGCGGCGGCGAGCACCGGCACGACGAGTTCGCGCTGCCACGGCCGCGCCGCCGCGTTCTCCAGGAACTCCGCCACTGCTGCCTCGGTGTCGGCCGCCGGTTTCCAATCCCAGCACAACCGGCGCACGACTTCGGGCGTGACGAGGTTCTCCGTGGGCACCGACACGCGGGCCGACAATTCGGCCAGTCCGGCGCGCGCGGCTTCCAGCCGGGCCGCCGCCTCAGGTTTACGGCGCGCCCACCGCGACGCCGGCGGCGGGCCGTTCTGCGGTTCGGAGATCTCCGGCGGGTCGGGGTTGTCCCTCGCGCGACTCAGCGCGTCGAGCCACACCTTGGCACTGCGCCGCTGCTTGTTGCCGCCGAAGATCGGCAGCGCGGTGAGCTCGGCCACGGTCTTGGGATCTGCCACAGCGGCGGCGATGATCGCGGAGTCGGGCAGGATCCGCCCCGGCGCGATGTCGCGCCTACGCGCGATGTGGTCGCGGGTGGTCCACAGTTCGCGCACGGCGGCCATCGCCCTGCGGTCGCGGACCTTGTGGATGCCCGACGTACGGCGCCACCTGTCCCGTCGTGTCGGCGTGCCCTCGAAGGTGCGCAGGTACTCGAATTCCTGTGCCGCCCACTCTGACTTGCCCTGCTCCTCGAGCACCGCGGCGACGGCGGTCTCGAGTTCGATCAGCACCTCGACATCAAGCGCGGCGTAGTTCAGCCATTCCGCGGGCAGTGGTCGCTTGGACCAGTCGGCGGCGCCGTGGCCCTTCTTCAGGCCGAGCCCGAGCAGCCGTTCCACCATCGTCGCGAGGTTCACCCGGTCGTATCCGGCCAGCCGGCCCGCCAACTCGGTGTCGTAGAGCTTGGTCGGCCGCAGCCCGATCTCGGCAAGGCACGGGAGGTCCTGGTCGGCGGCGTGCAGTACCCACTCGTCGGTGGCGAGCACCTCGGCCAGCGGGGCCAGCGCGGTCAGAACGTCGGCCCCGTGGTTGACCGGGTCGATGAGCACGGTGCCTGCCCCGTCGCGATGGATCTGCACCAGATACGCCCGGTTGGAGTAGCGGAAACCCGACGCCCGCTCGGCGTCGACGGCAAAAGAACCGTGGCCGGACGCCAAACGAGTTGCCGCCTCCTGGATTTCGTGAGGAGTGACGGAGACCGGCGGCACCCCGCCTGCCGGCGTCAGCAGCGGTGTCGGCTCCGCGGTGTCGTCTTCGCTCCTCGCGTCCGCGGGATGGTTTTCGCTCCTCACGTCCGCGGTGTCGTCTTCGCTCCTCACGTCCGCGGTGCCGTCCTCGCTCCTCACGTCCGCGGAAGCCGCTGGCTCGGCTCCGCCGGAGTCGGCATCGGTCATCTCAGGCGCGGGTGCGGGACTTCAGATCGGTCACGCCTGCCGGCGGCAGGCCCGCAGCGTGCTCGAGCACCGAGCAGAACGCGGCGACGTGCGGCCCGAGCTCCAGCGTGGTCGCGGTCCACGAGGCGCGAAGCTCGAGCTGATGCGCCCTGGGCGGACCCGAGATGTCGCCGTATCGCACCGACGTCGTCGCGGTGACGGTGCCGCCCAGCGCGGTGACGTGCTCGGTGTTGGCCTCCAGCGCGTCGACCAACCAGCTCCACGCGACCTCGGGCAGAAGCGGGTCGACGGCCTCGCTGCTGTCGAGGTCGGCCTGGATGTAGGCGACGAGCCGCATGGTGCCGTCCCAGGCCTCCGCCCCTTCCGGGTCGTGCAGCAGGATCAGCCGACCGAACGCGTCGCCTTCGGACTGCTCGGGCACGATCGTCGTTTCGGGATGGCGGACCTCGGCGCCGAGGGCGTAGCTGAACGGTGCGAGCCGCTGCGGCGGTCGGATCGGGCCGAGCTCGATTTCCGGTCGCACGCTGGTGGCGTTCATCGCAGCGACCGCTTCCCGGAACTGAGCCGGTTCGGCGGTGGTCACCGGCTTGACGGTAGACCATTTGAGCAGGTCTGTGCGCAGGCGCGCCGCAGCGGGCGCGCGCGGACGCCAAACGGCCCGCGCTCTCCCCGCCATGGCAGCATTGGAGCCGATGAACAACCGTCGTGAGCTGCCCGAGTCGCCGTATCTGAGCGCCGCAACCGGACGCAAACCGAGCCGGGTGCCGGTGTGGTTCATGCGGCAGGCCGGACGTTCGCTGCCGGAGTACCGCGAACTGCGCGCCAAGAACACGATGATGCAGGCCTGCTTCGACGCCGACCTGATCACCGAGATCACCCTGCAGCCGGTGCGCAGGCACGGTGTCGACGCCGCGATCCTGTTCTCCGACATCGTGGTGCCGCTGCGCGCCTCGGGCATCGATCTCGACATCGTGCCCGATGTCGGGCCGGTGATCGAACACCCCATCCGCACGGCCGCCGATGTCGCCGGGATGCGACCGCTCGAACCGGACCGCGTTTCGCCTGTCGCCGATGCGGTCGCCCACCTCGTCGCCGCGCTCGGCGACGTCCCGTTGATCGGCTTCGCGGGCGCCCCGTTCACCCTGGCGTCCTATCTCGTCGAGGGCGGCCCGAGCCGCAACCACGAGCGCACCAAGGCGATGATGCTCGGCGAGCCCGACACCTGGCACGCGTTGATGTCCGCACTCACCGACGTCACGATCGGCTTCCTGAACGTGCAGGTCGACGCGGGTGTCGACGCCGTGCAGATGTTCGATTCGTGGGCCGGGACGCTGTCGCTGGCCGACTACCGCGCCTACGTGCTGCCGCACAGTAGGCGGGTGTTCGAGGCGCTGGCGGGCGCCGGGGTGCCGATGACGCACTTCGGAGTGGGCACCGCAGAACTGCTTGGCGCGATGTCGGAGGCGGTCGCGCCGGCTGCAAGCCCGGTGGTCGGCGTGGACTGGCGCACGTCGCTGACCGACGCGGCGGCGCGGGTCGCACCGGGCACCGCATTGCAGGGCAATCTCGACCCGGTGGTGCTGCTCGCCGGTCTGCCGGTGGCTGAGCGTGCGGCGCGCGCCGTCGTCGAGGACGGCAGGCGTGCGGTGGACGCCGGGGCCAGCGGTCACGTGTTCAACCTGGGGCACGGGGTGCTGCCCGCGACGGATCCGGGCGTCATCACCGAGGTGGTGGCGCTGGTGCACTCACTGTGATGCAGCCGCGCACGGCAAGAACGGGGAAGGCAACGTATTGCGTTGTCGGCGGCGGTATCTCAGGCCTCGTTGCCGCCTACCGGCTACGTGTCACCCTCGGCGACGACGCTGACATCACCGTCTTCGAGCCCGCCGACCGGCTCGGCGGGGTCCTACGCACCGAGCAGCTCGGCGGCCAGCCGATCGACATCGGCGCGGAGGCATTCGTCGCGCGCAGGCCCGAGATGCCCGCGCTGCTCGCCGAGCTGGGTCTGGCGGGGCGGCAGATCGGCACCACGGGCGTCCGTCCGCTGATCTACAGCCAGGGCCGCCTGCACGACCTGCCGCGCGACACCGTCAACGGCATCCCGACCGATCCGTCGACGATGACCGGGCTGGTCGACCCCGCCACCGTGCAGCGCATGCGCGACGAGCCCGCCCGGCCGCTGAACTGGCGGCCTGGCGCCGATCCGGCGGTCGCCGACGTCGTGGGCGACCGCTTCGGCGAGCAGGTGGTGACCCGCTCGGTCGACCCGCTGCTCGCCGGCGTCTATGCGGGGTCGGCGGCCACGATCGGACTGCGGTCGGCCGTCCCGACCGTCGCCGCCGCGCTGGATCGCGGCGCCCGCAGCC
>JAEZKH010000204.1 GCA_023415515.1 Actinomycetes bacterium | reverse complement strand
CACCGCGATCATCGGCTATCTGCAGTCCGAGCGGGTGTTGCGGCCGGTCGCGGTGGCTGCCCTCCGCGGCGGTGTGCCGGAGAACTACCGGGCCGCGGGAGTCATCCTGCGGCAGGTGCTGACGTGGGTGCTGTCCACCGGGGTGCCCGTGTTGGCAATCGTGCTGGCCCTGGTGGCCAGCAAGTTCCAGATCCTCTCCGCGTCTGCAGACCGGCTGATCACGCCGATCCTGATCATGGCGATCGCCGCACTGCTGGTCGGGCTGGCCGGCACCGTCCTGGTCGCGATGGCGATCGCCGACCCGCTGCGCCAATTGCGATGGGCGCTCGGCGAAGTCCAGCGCGGCAACTACAACGCCCACATGCAGATCTACGACGCCAGCGAATTGGGCCTGCTGCAAGCCGGATTCAACGACATGGTTCGCGACCTTGCCGAACGGCAACGGCTGCGTGACCTCTTCGGTCGTTACGTCGGCGAGGACGTGGCCCGCCGCGCGCTCGAACGCGGCACCGAGCTCGGCGGCCAGGAACGTGACGTGGCGGTACTTTTCGTCGACCTCGTGGGTTCCACCCAGCTGGCCTCCACCCGGCCCGCCGTCGACGTCGTCAGCCTGCTCAACGAGTTCTTCCGCGTCGTCGTCGACACCGTGAACCGCCACGGCGGCTTCGTCAACAAATTCCAGGGCGACGCCGCGCTGGCCATCTTCGGTGCGCCGATCGAGCACCCCGACGCCTCCGGTGCCGCGCTGGCGGCGTCGCGTGAACTGCACGACGAACTGATCAGCGTGCTGGGCTCCGACATGGAGTTCGGCATCGGGGTGTCCGCCGGGCGTGCGATCGCGGGTCATATCGGCGCTCAGGCGCGGTTCGAGTACACCGTCATCGGCGACCCGGTCAACGAGGCCGCCCGGCTCACCGAGCTCGCCAAGCTCGAGGAGGGCCATGTGCTGGCATCGGCGATCGCGGTCAGCGGCGCGCTGGACGCCGAGGCGCTGTGCTGGGACGTCGGCGAGATCGTCGAACTGCGCGGCCGAATCGCACCGACCCAGCTCGCCCGGCCGTTGAATCTCGCCGAGATGAGCCCGGAGTCGGCCGACCAGATGTCCAGCGACGCCTCCCGCTAGCGCGGCCGGCGACTACTACGACTACGCCTTCTTGGCGGCTTTCTTGGCGGGCGCCTTCTTCGCCGCCTTCTTGGCGGTCTTCTTGGCCGGTCGCTTCACCGGGCCGCGCGCCCGGCGGTCGGCCAGCAGTTCGGCGGCACGCTCATCGGTGATCGACAGCACGTCGTCGCCCTTGCGCAGACTGGCGTTGGTTTCACCATCGGTCACATACGGGCCGAACCGGCCGTCCTTGATCACCATCGGCTTTCCGGTTGCCGGATCCGCGCCGAGCTCGCGCAGCGGTGGCGCCGCCGCCCGTTGTCCCGCACGGCGTTTCGGCTCTGAATAGATCTTCAGCGCCTCTTCGAGCGTGATGTCGAACATCTGCTCTTCGGTTGCCAGCGAACGAGAGTCGGTGCCGCGCTTCAGATAAGGCCCGTACCGACCGTTCTGCGCGGTGATCTCCTCACCGGTGTTCGGGTCGACGCCCACGACCCGCGGCAGCGAAAGCAGCCGCAGCGCGTCCTCCAGCGTCACCGTCTCCAGGTCCATCGACCGCAGCAGCGACCCGGTGCGCGGCTTGGGTCCGGTCGGCTTCTTGCCCTTCTTCGCGGGCGCCCCGTCCTCGGGTTCGTCCGGCTCGGGAAGAATCTCGGTGACGTACGGCCCGTACCGTCCGTCCTTGGCGACGACCGGATGCCCGGTCGCTGGGTCGATGCCGAGCTGGCGCCCCTCTTGCGGTGTCGCAAAAGCCTTTTCAGCCAACTCCAGCGTCAGCTCATCGGGCGTCAGCTCGTCCTTGAGGTTCGCGCGCTGTGGAGTGGGCTCGCCGTCCGCACCGATGATCGTGCGCTCCAGATATGCGCCGTTCTTACCGACGCGCACGTAGATCGGGCGGCCCTGGTCATCGTCGAACAGCTTGATGGAGTTGATCTCTCGGGCGTCGATCTCTTCGAGATTGCCGCCGACGAGTTTCTTCAGACCACCGGACCGGGCGATCGACTCGGGTACACCGTGGTCGCCGCCGAAGTAGAAATTGGTCAGCCATACGGTGCGCTGCTCGTTGCCCGACGCGATCTCGTCGAGCTCGTCCTCCATGGCTGCGGTGAAGTCGTAATCGACCAGCCGGCTGAAATGCTGTTCCAGCAGCCCGGTCACGGCGAACGCCACCCACGACGGCACCAGTGCGCTGCCCTTCTTGTGGACGTAGCCGCGGTCCTGAATGGTCTTGATGATCGACGAGTACGTCGACGGCCGACCGATACCCAACTCCTCGAGCGCCTTGATCAGCGATGCCTCGGTGTAGCGGGCCGGCGGCGAGGTGTTGTGGCCGTCGGGCGTGAGCTCCTTGGCGTCGACACGCTGACCCTGGGTGAGGTTCGGCAGCCGGCTTTCGGCGTCGTCGGACTCACCGCCCGCCAGCTCGTCGATGCTCTCGACGTAGGCCTTCAGGAAGCCCGCGAAGGTGATGGTGCGGCCGCTTGCGCTGAACACCACCTGCTGCCCGTCACGCGACTGGCCCGAGATGCGCAGCGACAGCGTCGTGCCGCGCGCATCGGCCATCTGTGAGGCGACGGTTCGCTGCCAGATCAGCTCGTACAGGCGGAACTCGTCGGTGTCGAGCTGGCTGTGCAGCTGACCCGGCGTCTGGAAGACGTCGCCGGCGGGGCGGATCGCCTCGTGAGCCTCCTGCGCGTTCTTCACCTTGCGCGTGTACTGGCGTGGCGTCGGGTGCACGTACTCCTCGCCGTAGAGCTGGCGAGCTTGATTTCGCGCGGCGTTGATGGCCGACTCCGACAGCGTCGTGGAGTCGGTACGCATATAGGTGATGTAGCCGTTCTCATACAGCCGTTGCGCGATGCTCATCGTGCGCTCCGACGAGAAGCGCAGCTTGCGCCCCGCCTCCTGCTGCAGCGTCGACGTCATGAACGGCGCGTAAGGCCTTCGCGTATAAGGCTTTTGCTCGACGGAGGTGACTTCCAGCTGCGCGCCGCGCAGCCCCGTGGCCAGCCTGCCCGCGCTTGCTTCGTCGAGAACCAGCACCTCGTCGGGCTTTTTCAGCTGGCCCAGCGAGTCGAAATCGCGTCCACTGGCAACCCGCTTGCCGTCGACGAGGTTGAGCTTCGCGGCGAACGTCGGCGGCGCCGCCTGGGCGTCGGAGACGCTGGCGTCCAGCTCGGCGGTCACATCCCAGTAGCCCGCGCTGCGGAACGCCATCCGCTCGCGCTCGCGTTGAACAATGATGCGCGTTGCGACGGACTGCACCCGGCCCGCCGACAGCTTCGGCGCGACCTTCTTCCACAACACCGGGCTGACCTCGTAGCCATAGAGGCGGTCGAGGATGCGGCGGGTCTCCTGCGCGTCGACCAGGTCGTTGTCCAAGTCGCGGGGATGCTCGGCGGCATTTCGGATCGCCGGCTCGGTGATCTCGTGGAAGACCATTCGCCTGACCGGGATGCGGGGCTTGAGCGTTTCGAGCAGATGCCAGGCGATGGCCTCGCCCTCGCGGTCGCCGTCCGTCGCCAGATACAGCTCGTCGACGTCCTTCAGCAGGCCTTTCAGCTCGGTGACGGTGCTCTTCTTTTCGGGGCTGATGATGTAGAGCGGCTCGAAGTTGTGATCGACGTCGACACCGAGCCGGGCCCACGGCTCCGACTTGTACTTGGCCGGTACGTCGGCCGCGTTGCGCGGCAGATCCCTGATGTGTCCGCGGGAGGACTCGACTATGTAATCGGAGCCCAGGTAACCCGCAATTTTGCGTGCTTTGGTGGGCGACTCGACTATGACGAGTCGCCGCACTGTACCGTTGCGGCCGCTGCCGCGGTCCTCGTCAGCCAACTGTGCCTACGCTCCACTTTCTAGTGTTGCCGTCCGACGCCGGATTCATGCGCGTTTCGCTATCCGTCGCCGTTGGCAACTGACAATTTGGCACCCCGAACGAGCCGACGCAAACTGACCTCTCGAGCCGATGGGGTCAGATCCGGGGCCAGAGCGAGAACGCCTGAACGTCTTCCGGCGGTTCCCCCACGTTCTCTACCAGGCGTGATAGCCGCCTGCGACCGCTTATCCGCAACGCCGGATGAGCCCCCCTGGTGCCGATGAGAGTCGGCGCTATCCCCACCCTCATCATCGCCGAAGCGAGCGGTGCATGGGTGTCGGGGGCGTGCGGGTCCAACCCCAGTAGGTAGCGGTCCGCCTCGGGCATGCCTGCGGCCAGCGTCCATGCCCGCAGCTCGCGGGGCCCGGGCAGCCACTGCGGAGGAACGGTCTTGACCGCTCCTCGGGTCCACTCGGCAGCGATGACCAGCAGCCGAGGGTCCACCGCCGTGCGGACGAGCGGGGTGTTTTCGTCTGTACGGGCGATCTCGGGCTCCAGACCGGCGTCGACGATCATCTCCGCCAGCGCTGTGGCCCGCCACAGCTCGTCCACCACAACCGACAGCCGTGCGCCCCCGCCGACCACCACCACCTGGCCCGGTGCGGCGAGCAGCCCGGTGAGATCGGCGACCGCGGGCGGTACCGACTCAGCCGAGAAGAACGACAGCTGACTCACGCAGACGACAGTAGGCCAGTAGGGCTGTCGTGCGCTGTCGGCGGGCCGCAGTCCGGGCCCAGAAACGAAAACCCCCCGCGTCCTGTCGTGGACTGTGCGGGGGGGAATCCGTCAGGTTCTATCGCTCAGATGGACCGAACGCCGGTTGCCTGCGGGCCCTTGGGGCTCTGACCGACCTCGAACTCAACTTTCTGGTTCTCCTCAAGAGTCCGGAAGCCGGAACCCTGAATTTCCGTGTAGTGGACAAACACATCGGCGGAGCCGTCCTCCGGGGCAATGAAGCCGAAGCCCTTTTCCGCGTTGAACCACTTCACAGTTCCCTGTGGCATCTTTCGATCTTTCCTTCTCTTCTTACCGGGTGCGGTCCACCGACTTCCGGCGTACCGGGCCCGTTCCGACCGCTTACCAACGCGTGTGTCGCCGGAACTAGACCCGACCTACAACCCTCGCAGGAACCGCGATCGCAACGTCGATCCTGCGAGTGCATATACACGAACACAGAAGCTGCGACCGCCCTTAGTCAATCACGTTCCAAGCTCCAGCGACAGTCTTGTCGCCGCAACTAGGGAACAATTCACCCGCAGGAGGGCAAACGATGTCGGATTTCGGCCGCGAGCTGCTCGCCTGCGCGGTCGATGGCACCGATCCGGAGGAGAAGCCGCTACGCCATGTCGCAGACCTGCCGCCCCGGCAGGCGCGACCGCAGGCATGGCCACATTGGGCCGACCCGGATGTGGTGCGGGCCTTCAATGATCGCGGAATCACCGCGCCGTGGTCGCACCAATTCGAGGCGGCCGACCTCGCCCACGACGGCCGTCACGTCGTGCTGAGCACCGGCACCGCGTCGGGTAAGTCGCTGGCATACCAGCTGCCGATACTCACCGCGTGCGCGACCGACCCCCGTGCGCGCGCCCTGTATCTGTCGCCGACGAAAGCCCTCGGCCACGACCAGCTGCGCGCCGCACAGGCGCTCGCCGACGCCGTCGACTCGCTGAGCACGGTCGCGCCGAGCGCCTACGACGGCGACAGCCCGAGCGAGGTAAGGCGTTTCGCGCGGGAACGCTCGCGCTGGATCTTCTCCAACCCCGACATGATCCACCTGTCGCTGCTTCGCAACCATGCCAGGTGGGCGGTGTTCCTGCGCAACCTGCGATACATCGTCGTCGACGAATGCCACTACTACCGCGGAGTTTTCGGTTCCAACGTCGCGATGGTGCTCCGCAGGCTGCTGCGGCTGTGCACCCGTTACTCCGCGGCGCCGACGGTGATCTTCGCCAGCGCGACGACGGCCTCGCCTGCTGCGACGGCGTCGCGATTGATCGGCCAGACCGTGCTCGAGGTGACCGAGGACGGCTCACCGCAGGGCGCTCGCACGGTCGCGCTGTGGGAGCCGGCGCTGCGAACCGATCTGGTGGGTGAACACGGCGCCCCCGTCCGTCGCTCCGCCGGTGCCGAGGCCGCGCGGGTGATGGCCGACCTGATCGCCGAGGGCGCGCGCACACTGACCTTCGTGCGTTCGCGTCGCGGCGCCGAGCTCACCGCGTTGGGCGCCCGCGCCCGGCTCGAGGATGTCGCACCGGATCTGGCGGGCCGGGTGGCGTCCTATCGGGCCGGGTATCTGGCCGAGGACAGGCGTGAACTCGAACGGGCGCTCGCTTCGGGTGATCTGCGCGGCCTCGCCAGCACCAACGCACTCGAACTCGGCGTCGACATCGCGGGGCTCGACGCCGTTGTGCTGGCCGGATTTCCCGGCACCGTGACGTCCTTCTGGCAGCAGGCGGGGCGTGCCGGCCGGCGGGGGCAGGGCGCGCTGATCGTGCTCATCGCGCGCGACGATCCGTTGGACACGTTCTTGGTGCACCATCCGGAAGCGTTGTTGGACAAGCCGATCGAACGGGTCGTCATCGATCCCGGAAATCCATACGTGCTGGGCCCGCAGCTGCTCTGCGCCGCGACCGAGCTGCCCCTGACCGACGCCGAGGTGCGCGCCTGGGATGCAGAAGCAGTCGCCGAGGTGCTCGTCGACGACGGGCTGCTGCGGCGCAGGCCCAGCGGTTACTTCCCGAGCCCCGGCGTCGACCCGCATCCGGCCGTCGACATTCGCGGGTCCTCGGGCGGGCAGATCGCGATCCTGGAGAACTCGACGGGCAGGCTGCTGGGCAGCGCCGACGTCGGGCGCGCTCCCTCCACCGTTCATCCCGGGGCGGTGTATCTGCACCAAGGCGAGTCGTTCCTGGTGGACTCGCTGGATTTCGAGGACGGCGTGGCGTTCGTCCACGCAGACGATCCGGGCTATACGACGTTCGCACGCGAACTCACCGACATCGCGGTCACCGGGCCGGGTGTGCGAAACACCATCGGGCCGATCACCGTTGGCGTGGTGCCGGTTTCGGTGAGCAACACGGTGATCGGCTTTCTTCGGCGCGAGCTGTCGGGTGAGGTGATCGATTTCGTCGAACTGGACATGCCGACGCGCACGCTGGACACCAAGGCGGTGATGTGCACGATCACGCCGGAAGCGTTGCTGGACAGCGGTGTCGAGCCATTGCGCATCCCCGGCTCACTGCACGCCGCCGAGCACGCCGCGATCGGACTGCTGCCGTTGATCGCCAGTTGTGACCGCGGGGACATCGGCGGGCTGTCCACCGCGGTGGGCCCGGTGGCGGGTCTGCCGACGATATTCGTCTACGACGGCTACCCCGGCGGTGCGGGGTTCGCGGAGCGCGGATTCGAACAGATCGCGACGTGGTGGGCGGCGACGGCGAATGCGATCGAAGCGTGCGAGTGTCCGGCGGGCTGCCCGTCGTGCGTGCAATCGCCGAAGTGCGGTAACGGCAACGACCCGCTGGACAAGGCGGGTGCGGTCCGCGTGGTGCGGCTTGTACTGCGGGAGTTGCAGCGGCAGGGAAATGAGGCCACGTGACGGCCGACCCCTCGACGGCCGCCCCCGTGGACCAGCAATCGACGGTGCCGGATCGGGCACGCCGAGCGCCTGACAGTTGAGACGACACGGACTACAACGCATTCCGTATTCTGCCCTGCTGCTTAGGCGTAGACGTAAATTACCTTGTCGCAGCGCCACTCGCAAATCTCGCACACAATTTTCGGCGCCGTAAAAAGCTGGTATATACCATGCTGCTTCGGATTTCGTAGCATCCGCTACCTGCCAGTGCCGATATGCACAGCCCGGTAAAATCTGGGCAATGAGCCACGACTGGCTCCTCGTGGAGACGCTTGGCAGCGAGCCGGTCGTCGTCGCCGATGGGCGTCACACCAAGAACCTCGTTCCGATCAGCGTCTTTCTGCGACGAAGTCCTGACCTGATGGCGATTCAGACGGCGATATCCGACACCGTCCGTTCCGCGGAGCCGATGAGCACCATCACGCCGAGGAACGACCGCGTAATCCGTACTGAGCCCGTGGTGATGTCCGACGGACGGGTGCACGGCGTCCACATCTGGATCGGGTCGCTCGACATGGAGCCTCCGGAGCGCGTCATCCCGGGACCGCTGATGTGGGACCTCACCGCCGGCGTGGCCACCGACACACCCGAGTCGATCTACAACAGCGGCAGGGACCCCGCCACCGAGGTCACCCACGGCCGGACGTTCGCCGAGGACCTGCCGATGCGCGCCTTGACCGCCAACGAGACCACGGTGCTGTCAATGACGATCAAGGCCGAACCAGGGATGAAGATGTGCAACACCTAGACCGTGACCGACCACAAGGGTGAAACCATCTCGGTCGGCTTCGTCGCCCGTGCGAACCAGGAGACAGCAGACGACGGCAGCGAGCGGCTCATCTGCCGCGCGATGAACTGGCGCGCCGAACCGGAAGGCCCGTCGCTGCCCCCCGTTCACCTCGCGGAACAGATCGTCGAGGGCCTCGGACAACCGGGTGAGCACCGCGCACTGGTCGATCCGGTTCACTGGACACTGCTGAAGTGGCTCGACGATCCGGCGCCGTTCTTCGACTGGCACGCGAGAGAGACAGGCCGACAGTCGGTCCACCCAGCCGACGCGATCCACATGGCGCGCATGACACTGGAGTTCGCGAACGGGTCCACCAGCGGTGTGTTGCGACTACGCGACAATGACAGCGGATGGACACCGGTGCACTTGACCGCCAACCGGATCGAGTTGGAGCCTGACACCCACGCCGCCTTGATGACATTTCGGCTACCGACCGAGGCGGAGCTGGACGTGGTGGAGTTCGCCGAAGAAGACGACATCGACGGCAGCGCGGAGTCGAAACCGCGAAAGGTCAAGAAGCGCAAGAAGGACAAGCCGAAGAAGGCTGATGACTAGGCAGTTGCGCGGGCCGCCTGTGCTATGGCTCATGGCCGCCATTCGCAGTGGACGGGTCGAAGTGTCCGGCGGTTCGTCGGTCGCCGTCAGCGCCGAAGCGGCACACCGGCTTCGAACGCCGCCGACTTTCCGGCAGCCTGCCATTCCAGCCAGGCCTCCCACCTTTTCACGTTGGCCCGCTGCCAGGTGCGGTCAACGGTCGTCGATGCGCGCCGCAGTATCTCGATCAACACAATCAGTGGAGATCGCAGCAGCAGCAACATGATTCCCGGAATCGCCGACGGCAGCCGGTATCTGCGGCGGTTCCACGGCAGCATGTACAAGCCGAGATAGCCTGCCTGCACCCGGTAGTGATACTCGGCGCGCAGGCGCGCGAGGCCGCGGTGCGCCTGCGCGGGCGCGAACGCCGGAACGAACGATTCCACGAGTTCGGTGCCGTTGCCGGCGCTGTCGTAGCTGCGTGCCGCGTCGGCCATGAACAGAATGCGCCACGCGTCGGCGACGCTCTCGGGAAAGTAGCCGTCGCAGCGCACGCCCACGAGGTGGCCGCAGTAGCGGTTGAAGTGCAGCACGGCCCGCATCTCGCGCGGTGAGGTGAGATACCCGAGAAGGAACAGGCCGAGCGCGGGAGCGACGCTTCCGCCGAGCAGGGTCAACAGCATGGCGGACTGACTGATCGGCAAGCCCCAGCGAGCGGCGTCCCACTCTGGATGCTCGCGCACCCTGTCGCGGACACTGACGTGCATGATCCGGACATGCAGAGAGATGTTGCGCCCCAGCGATCCCGGCGTGAGGATCGCACCGGGTCGACAGACCTCGATCCACCACCGCGACGTCTCCAGATAGCGATGCAGCGCCCGCCGGCCCGCGTAACCACCTGACAGCGACAGCGGTACCGCCAGCCAGCCCTCGGTATAGGTGTCGTTGGTGCCTGCGTTGCCGAGCGCGCCAAGCGCGTACGCCCAGCGGCGCCAGACTGCGGCACCCTCCTCCACCAGTTCCGGATCGACCCACCGAGGCACCTGCTCGAACTCCTCGAACAGAGCGCGCATCGATGGGGGCGCCTCCGGGACCTTGTCGATACCGTCGCGCTGTGCCCTCTCGACCAGGTCGCGCGCCCGCTTGGCACCGAGCTCGCCGTGGTACGTCTCGGCGACGAACCGCTCGGCGACGGGGTCGCCTTCGTTGAGCCCGTCGATGAACGCCCTCGCGACGGCGTCGGACGGCATCGGGTCGACACCGAGTAGCGTGACCAGCCGCCGGAGTCTGGCGCGCCTGCCGGTCAAGCCCGGATACCGGAACGCCGTCGGTGCAACGGCAGGACTTGCCATCGCTCAGTCATATCAGGCTGACGATCGAGCGGGTGCGACCCTGACCAGTTGTCCACACCCGACGCGGACAGGCCCTGTCAACTCGGACCAGCCCGCGCGCCTGCCTGTGCCTTCCCGGCTCGCACGGTGATCACGACATCGAGGTCGGCGATGGCGCAGTCGACGACGACGACACCCATCGTCTGAGCGATCAGCGACGCCCACCCGCACGCCGCGACCTTCCCGTCCGCCAGATGCGTCGCGGCCGCCAGGGCGGCCAGATCGGCGGCCGCCTGCGCCCGGTGGCGGGCGATGACCGCTGATCCGAGGTGAACGCCGCCGATGGTGAACGCGAGCAGCACCACCATCAGCACGGCCGCTATCAGCGTCGCTGACCCGCGTTCGTCACGCAGTCGGTTCGGTCGCCGCCACCGCGCTCGCCCGTATGACGATGCCGGGCAGCATGATCGAACGAGTTGTGACGGTCGCGACCACCACATCGCCGTCGCGGCGGATGTCGACGCCTGCGTCGACGGGCGCGATCGTGCGGGCCGTCTGAGCCGCAATCTCGTTGTCGCCGCGCGCGGCGAGACGGGCCGCCTCCCTCGCGGCGTCGATGGAACGCACCTGCATCGACATCGCGGTGAGCCCGGCCATACACAACACCAGGACCGCCACGAGGGCGGCGATGGCGAATGCCGCCTCGACGGTGACCGCGCCACGGTCATCGGTCAGACGTTGGTGTTCAGCGCCCTGTTGATGATGTTCGTCAGAGCGGTGACGATCGAGTCGCCGGTGACGACCGTGTACAGAATCGCACCGAAAGCGGCGGCCGCGATGGTGCCGATGGCATATTCGATTGTCTAGCTTTACAGCTCTGAACTACCAGTCCTTAGCTACTGGGAGGCCATCTGACTCGATCACGTATCCCAGCTCTTTGAGGTGGTCGACGTCTGACTGGTCGGTGGGAATCATTGGGTCCACCAGAATGGACACGGCGGCGTTGTAGTCGGCGTCGGTGGCTCGGGGATCTTCTTTGATCCGTGACAACCACTCCTCTTTCTTCGCCTCGTTGCCGGGCGTCCCCTCTGGCCAGGGACGCTGCCCACGGAAGGTGTCGGCGGGGCCATCCGGGTTAGGGCATTCAGGAAGGTGTGCGAGCGCCTTCTCGATACTCACTGGATTGTCGCCGAGATAGATACCGGTATCACAGGGCAGGTGACGGACATACTCAGCACCGGCGGCAGAACCGTCGAAAACAAATTGGTTGTCGACCAGCTCTGATCTCTGCTCCTCGGTAAGCGCCATGACCACGACCGTATCAACCGACTGCGGGCATCGGCGACGAATTTATGAGCGGAGCTAAGCCCTTACCAACACGTAGTCGACGTGAGCTGTACGTCTAGATCCGTTGTAAATACGTGGCTCTCCGTCGATGCTGTACCGCTTGCCGTTCCACTCCACCTGTGACTGAGCACCAAGTATCTCTCCAGGCCAGTTCACCAGCCGCAGACGGTACTTCGTCTGGGTCCGGAAACCTGTGTCCTGGTCCTCGGTAGGCGTCCCCATCGGTTGGACGACGGCCTTGCACACGATGCCGGTAGCGGACGGGCGGGTGCGGATGTTGCCATCGGCGTCGGTCGCGACCTCCTCGGGGAAAACCGTGACAACCTCGGTCCCTCTGTGCAGGAGACTCATTAGGCGCACCTCGCGACGTTCGGGACGAGCTGGAGCACACGGCCAGTACGCAGGCCGAGGATCTCCCACTCCTCGCGGGTGATCTCCAGCCTGCCGCTGGCCAGGTCCCGGCTGAAGGTGTAGCCGTACGTACCGTCCTGCTCCGAGTGGTAGCCCTCGGGGTTGCGGACCAGCCTCAGCACGGCCTCGGCCTCGACCTGGACGACATCGGCCTCTGCGATGTCACCGGCAGAGATTCTGTCGGCCAGGTCCGGGATCTTGCGGAGGATCATTCGCTCGGCATCTTCCAGCCGAGTCGATACCAGCGAGGTCTCTTCGTCGGACAGCTCACGGCCCGACCGGGCCGAAACATCTGACGGCTGCGCGTATGTCATCGTTTCTCCTTGCTCTGCAGCAGCTCCTTCCGAAGCTGCTTGACGTTCAGGTACTGGTGGCTCGGGCGTCGGCCATTCCGGCGCGGCATCAGGCAGCTCCCAACATCCGGCGGTACCAGTCGGCTGCCCAGAGGCCAGCGGCGTTCATCACCGCCACGGGCTGGTCGGTGCGGACAGCGTCCGAGAGGACGGCCAGGTAGTCGCGGAGACCTGTCGGGTCTCCGTCCTGCGTGTACAGGTGGCTATCGAACGTCCGAAGCTCCCTTGGGAGGTTCGGCAGCCTTGAGAGCCGGTTGCGCCTCCGAGTTTTCCGAGCGGCCTTGCTCACGCGGCCTCCTCGACGCAGCCAGCCGAGCTGGTCTGCTGCTCTGGGAGGAGGTTCATCACTGAACCTCCTCGAAGTTGAGACGGGCGAGGAGCTGAGCCAGCAGAGCCCGCTGCACGCGGGCCTCAGCGATGAACGGGCTGATAACCGGCTGGCCCATGCTGCCCCTGACCGTCAGCGGGGCCTCGGCTGCGGCCTCGTCCAGCTCTGCGATCTGATCGGCCACTCGGCACGCTTGGGCGAGGATCTCGGCCTTATCGGGGTCGTTTTCTAGGTCGAACTCGGCAGTGATCGACCGCCAAAGTCGCTTACCGCTGGCTTGTAGTCCTTTGGGGGTTCTCATGCGGCCACCAGCTCTCGTCGTCGGTCATATGCTTTGTGGCACTTCACACAACGCGGTTCGTAGTAGTCCGGGTTTATGGAGTACGGACCCTCGGGTGACTGCTTCTCGTCGGGGTCTCTGTGGTTGTAGGACCACTGCATAGCCCGGCTACCGCAGCCGTCAACACAGTCGAATTGGTTCGCAGCGCCACGCAATCGGCGAACCTTTGTGTGTGCAGACCCATAAGTGGTTATGCCAAGGTTGGGGTTTACTGTCGGCACATATCGCGCCTTTAGGTACGCCTTCATGCACGGTTTGCAATACCCCTGCAACCCGTCTGGGCTGCGCCTGTAGCGGCTGAATTGGTCTCTTGACTTCGTGGTTTTGCATCGAGCACAAGTTTTCATGTGTTTTCTCTACTGACTCGAAAAAAATGGAGATTTAAGACTCAGCGGATGGCTGAGGCGCATTACGTCCCGGTCAAGCGCCGGGGTGGAGGGGTGACCCCCCTGGGTAAGGGGGTCACGTCCATCGGCTGGCGAACGGGTCGAACGGCTCACCGGTCTCCTCGTCCACGTAGCTCGCGAACGGGTCGAAGCCGTCGGGCAGCGGCGTGCCCTTCGGCCAACGCACCGCGTGGGACGGGGGCTCACTCCACGGCGACTTGCGTCCGCCGGTCGGCAGACCCCCCTCGCGGGTGTGTACCGAACTCCCCTCGTGGGTGAGGGGAGTGTCCTCCGTCGTTGGGTCTGCGGGGGAAGTAATAGCCCCCGACCCCTTGAAGGGGTCGGATGGTTCTCCCCTAGAACCACTCTCTGAGTGGTTCTCTGAGTAGTTGGTCTTAGTAGTTAGGCCCACACTGGTGAGGGGAGTTCTCCCCTCGTGGGCGAGGGGAGTTACCCCTCGCGTGTGTGGGGAGTGGCTAACTCCCCTCGTCGGTGAGGGGGGTTGGGGCTGTGGAGACCTCGTAACTCCCCTCGTGTGTGAGGGGAGTTTGTCTGGCCTGGTTCCCACACTCCCCTCATGGGTGTGGGGAGTTGGAATGGTGAAGCGGTACTTGTTCGTAACGCTGTAGGACTTCCCGTCCCGGATCTTTTCGATCCACCCGGCTTCGATGTTCTTCTTGATGTGCCGTCGAATCGTCTCGGTCGAGCAGTCCAACAGTCGAGCCAGCGTGCGCTGCGACGGGAAGCAGGTCATGTCAGTGAAGTTCGCGTACGACGCCAGCGTGGCCATCGTGGCTCGCGTCTCGACCAGGTCCGGGTTTTCGGACTGGAAGTACGCCTTCGTCCAGTCGAACATGTTCACTTGCGCCGAGCCTCCTCCAGCTCGGCGTGCAGCTCCCGAATCCGCTGCATCGCCTTGTCGAGGTCGGCCCTCGCCGCGTTCCGCTGGTTGCGGTACTTCGCAGCCTCAGACCTCAGCGCCGTAATGCGCTTGCCGGTCTCAATTACGAACTTGTCGAACAGTTTCGGGTCCATAACTGGACACCACTCCTCTCCTGGGTTTGGTCATCGGCTGCCTCCTGGGCAGCCTCCGGGGGTCGGTGACAGCCGCTATCGGCTGAGAGACGACCGTGGGGTCGCTCTCGATGCCTGCGGAGACCTTTGGCCTCCTCGGCTGTCTCGGTATGGGTTTGGCTTGCGCCGTGGTCGACGGCGCTGGCGAGTTGGCTTTCGGCCAGGCGGTGCGACTGTCCTAGCTAGCCGTCTCGGCATGTCATTCGGCGTTGGCATTGGCCTCCTGGTAATGCGAGAACCCCCCGGCCCGAAGGCCGAGGGGCTTCCCGTTGACATGGCATATTCAGTTGTGAGAGAGGCGCTTAGCGATTACTCGCCTTCGCCTTCACCCTCGCCTTCACCGGAGCCAGCAGCGTGGCCACGGACCACGCCGGCCTCGTTGAGGAACCCGATGCCGAACCGGCTGACGGCGCGGACGTAGGTGCCGTCCTGGTGAACAGCGGGGAACCGCTCAACCGTGGTGCCCTTACGCATCACCAGCACGACGTGGTCGCGGGGGATGCCCCAGAACACGGTCTGGGCGTCGACCTGATCGGAGACCAGGACCGGCAGACCGGCGATGCGGATGCCGTCCTCGACGAACTGCACCAGGTTCTGGTTGCTGTCGTTGGCGACCTTCAACTTCGAGATCGTCTCAGCCGTGGTCGGGCTGACGATGAAGCTGGTCAGCTGTGAGCCGTTGTCCTCAGCCGCATAACGGGCCTCGATGAACGGGTCCAGGTTGGTCAGGCCAGCACCAGTGTTCACGGAGGTGTAGCTGATGCTGAGCAGGCCGTTCGGACCCTTCGAGGTGGTGTTGCCGAGGTAGGCACCGTCGACGGCCCGACCGATCTTGTTGGCCAGACCCCGGCCCAGCAGATCGGCCACGGCGGGGTCGCTGTCATCGCGAAGCTCGTTCGACAGCAGCGAGATACCGGCGGTCTTGTAGATGTTGACCGTGATCTCGTCGGTGTCACCGTCGGTCTCCGCGATGGTGTCCAGCTCGCCGTAGAAGGCGACATCAGGATCGGCAACCCACACGGGGAAGGTCACCTTGTCGCGGCTGGTGCTGAACACTCGGGCCGACCGCGCAGCGATGCTGCGGGCCTTGACGGCCTTATCGACCAGATCCCCGAAGTCCTCGGGGGTGAAGGCAGCAGCGGTGGTCGTCAGACCGGCACCGCTGGTGGTGTTGGTCATAGCCATGTGGCTATTCCTCCTTCAAATACAGAGAGGCCCAGCGCATTGACGCTGAGCCTCGGGTTGACGGATTTACAGATTCACCGAGCCACGGGCTTGGATCTGTTGCCGCACTGCGGCCTCCATCGTCCAAAGGGACCGTCGCAGACGGTTGTCCCTCGGACAAAGTCTTCAGGCGAGCAGAGCCTCCCAGCTCGGCTTGGGCCTGCCGTTGCCACCGGATACGCCCTGAGTCGGATCGAAGAGCGGGGCGTTCTTCGCCAAACCCGGACGGGTGCCGAGGATCTCGGCCACAACGGAGTCGACCTTTTCCGGGTCGACCTCGCCGTCGTCGTCCAGCAGATCCTTGATCGTGACCCCTCCGAGGGTCAGCAGGTCTGCGGGGTTGGCAAGGTCCTTCGCGGCCAGCCGCTCGGCCTCTCGGGTCAGAAGCTGGTCCACCCGCTTCGCCAGAGCATCACGCTCGGCTCGGGCCTCGTTCCGCTCGACGCGGTAGCGAGCTTCTCGGTTTGGCCTCTGAGGCGCGTCAGGAGTGCCTTCCGGCCCATCACCTTGGGGCTTTGCTGAAAACTCGTCTACGGGGCTTTCAGGGCCGTTTTCGGGTGTCTTTTGGGTGGTATCAGTCATCGGGTGTTCTCCAGTCGCTCAACTCGTCTGGTCAGTTCGGCTAGCTCGGCGCGGATCTCTTGGACAGCTCGGGTGAGGTCTGCCCATGTCATTGCTGACCCTCGGACCAGTAGGTGATGGTCAATCCGGCCCAGATGTTGGGGCCGTCGCCTGGGACGATCTCGGCGTCCTCGGGAACGTGCCAGACACGCTCAGGCGAGCTGAGTATCCGGTTCATCAGTTCGTCAGGGTTCATGTGTCTCGGTTCTCCTTGAAGGTGTTCTCGCCCTGGCGATTCCAAGGCGTAAAAAGGCCCCCAGAATCGCTTCTGAGGGCCGATCTCCCCTCGGGGCAAGGGGAAGGTCTTGGTGCGAGTCCTATCGCGTCAGGAGGCCAGGACGGCCTCCAGTGCACGGAGCTTGCGTCGGGCTAGGCGGCACTCACGCCGGTACCGCCGCTGATCTTCGCGAGAGCAGTACAGGCATGTGCCGCTCTTGCGGCGGTCCTGCGGACCTCGGATCTCATGGCCTCGTACGCATGTCGTGGCGTGCATTTGGTTCTTCACTCTCCGACCGGCCTCTGACCGGTCATCGCTGGGAGACCTGCCGCTGACAGGTCTATCGGTTCGGTCCAAAAAAGGGGTCAACCCGGACTTCCAGGTCCGGGTTAACGAAGTCTTCGGGTGGAGAGGGAGAGCCCCCGGCCATGTCCGTAACCGGGGGTTCCCATTCAAGGAGAAAGGAGAGAACGAAACATGTTCCCTTGCGAAGGGCGAGTTACGTACCCTCATTTCGTTTCGTCGGGCGGTCCACCCAGTGCCCGACGCCTTACCCGCTTACTTGCGGGAAGTTTGTGGGGGAGAGGGTCTCTACCCTCTCAACCTGTAGTAGGCGTTACTTCGCCGAAAAGTAACGTTGGCGTGAGGCAGGATCTCTCTTCCCTCCCCACCTCATATGCCTGTCACAAACGCCTGTCTGTGACACCCCCTCATATGGATATAGGTGTTAATTTTTCGATCCTTAACACCCTCCATATGGACATAGGTGCAACACCTGGGCGTTCGTTGCGGCCTCGTGAGCAAACTCACAGCCCCTGGGCGGCTCTTCCTCGGCTGCCTCCCTCATAGGGATATAGGTGTCACAGTCGGGGGTTTGTGACACGCACTGACCTCTCCTCATTGGTATATGGGTGTCGGACCAGGGCAAATCCGACAGGTGCGTGAGCAAGCTCACTCGCGGGCACGGACCTCCCAGTCCATTCCCCTTCATATGGATATAGGTGTCCAATCGACCCCGATTGGACATCCGAGCCCATCCCCCATAGGGATATAGGTGTTGCACCTGCGGTTTCGCAACGAGATCGGACCTGCATCGTGACCAAGATCACTCTCGGACCCTCTAAAAGTCGACCTGCTTGCCGTCCTGGTACAGGCACATGGCGTCGTTAGCTTCGCCGGTCTTGCGGGACTCGGCCACGACCTTCCCGTCGACCGTGATCTTGCACCACGCTTCGCTGTCGCGGCCCTCGGAGGTGTTGGCCCAGGTGTACAGACCCTTTGGCGGCTGGGGTACGTCCTCGCCGGTCAACTCGACTCGGGTGACCCCGGCTGGGTACTCGATGCCGTTCTCGAAGTTGTCGTCGTAGGTGGCGTACGAGATGTCACCGCCGACCTCGTAGACGACGGTGCCCCGCTTCGCTTCACCTTGCGCGGTTGTATCCGTGGCGGCTGGCTGCGAGTCCTGGCTGCAAGATGTCAGGACGACTGCCGCAGCGGCGAGGGCGAAAGCGATCTTGTGCATGGTTCTCCTTAAGTTCGTAGGTGCAGTTACTTCGTGTTGTTACGTTGGGCTGTGACCCGGGTGGGTCGGGTGAGGCTGCATGGTCGTAGCC
>JAEZKH010000187.1 GCA_023415515.1 Actinomycetes bacterium | reverse complement strand
AGGTGGTGGCGCAGGCGCGCCGGACTAGGCCGTCTGCTCGCAGGCCGGATCGCCGTTGCAGGCGAAGCGACGGCGGTAATCCGACGGTGTGACGCCGATGATGCGGCGGAAATGGTGCCGCAGCAGCGTCGCGGTGCCGAAGCCTGAGCGGTCGGCGATCTGGTCGATGTCCATGTCGCTCTCCTCGAGCAGTCGCCTGGCGTAGAGGACGCGTTGGTCGGTCACCCACTGCATCGGCGTCGTGCCGGTCTCATCGACGAAGCGTCGCGCGAAGGTGCGGGCGGACATGTTCGCGCGCCGAGCCAGCGTCGCAACGGTGTGCGGCTGGTTCAGGTTCGCCAGTATCCAATCCAAGTGCGGCGCAAAGCGTTCCGAGCAACGAACCGGGATGGGCTGATCGATGTACTGACGCTGGCCACCGTCGCGCTGCGGCGGAACCACCATTCGTCGCGCTATCTTGTTGGTGACTTCGCTGCCGAGCTCCCGGCGAACCAGATGCAGACACGCGTCGATGCCCGCGGCGGTACCGGCGCTGGTGATCAAGTTGCCGTCGTCGACGAAGAGGACGTTGCGGTCGACCCGCGCGGTCGGGAACCGCCTGGCGAGTTCGTCGGCGTGCATCCAGTGCGTCGTGCACGGCCTGCCGTCGAGCAGACCGGCCTCACCCGCGACGAACGCCCCCGAGCACACGGTGAGGACGATCGCACCCGCGTCGTGGGCCGCCTTGACCGCTTTCAGCGCCTCGGGCAGATACTCCGATCCGCCGATCGCAGGAATGGCGACGAGGTCGGCGCCGATGAGCGCGTCGAAGTCGTGGTCGGGGGTCAATGACGCACCCACCGACGTACGGAGCGGTTTGCCGGCCTCCGGGCCGCACACCTTGAAGTCGAAGTTCGGCACCCCGTCGGCGGAGCGGTCTATTCCGAACACCTCGCAGATCACTCCGAACTCGAAGACCGCCAACCGGTCCAGGACGAGCGCTGACACTTTCTCGATGGCCATGGCAGTATCTTATCGCACGCTGGCACTGCTGCCACTGTTGGCGGGATATTGCTCAGCGGAGCATTACTGCCATGAATACCGCACTGCTCTTCCTGATCCTGATCGCACCGTTTGCGGTGGCGGCGGCGCTGAGCTGGGCCGCACACCGCTCGGACTCACTTCGCATCCGGTTCGACCAGTTCCGATGGTCGGCACCGATGGTGGGCCGGCTCTTCGAGGACGATCGCGACGGGTTTCGCGTCGCACACGACGTCGACGCCATCCGTACGCGCTTCGAGAAGCAGCCGAACTGGCCGTCCTCAGGCGCGACCGGCGAGCGCCGCTAGAAACGACTCCACCGCTACGCGATAGACCTGCGGCGCATCGTCGTGGACGAGGTGACCGGCACCGGGCACGTGCAGATACGTCGTGCCGGCGCCGGTCTCTTTCATTTCGCGCATCTGACCCGGCGGTGTCACCGAGTCGCCAGCCTCGATGAGCAGCGTCGGCGCCCGCACACCGCGCCACTGCGCCCAATAGTCGCGAGTGCCCCACTGCGCAGCGATCTCGATCCATACGCTGGGGTGCCCGTGCAGGCGCCAACCGGTCTCGGTGCGGTCGAACGCCTCGAGGAAATACTGGCCCGCCACCGGCCCGAACTCTCGGTAAACCGCCTCGGCGGAACCGAATTCGATGGGAAGGGCGTGCACCCACGGCTCCCACGGGCCGGTCGTGCGGCCCCTGAAATCCGGCGCCATGTCCTCGACGACGAGCGCCTCGACCAGATCCGGTTCGGCGGCTGCCAGACACCACGCATGCAATCCACCCATCGAGTGGCCGATCAGGGTGACGGGTCCGCCGAGTGTCGTCACCGCCGCACCGAGGTCATCGACGAAGCGTTCGGTGCTGATCGGATACGGATCGGCGACATCGCGGCCGCGGTGCCACGGGGCGTCGTAGGTGTAGACGCGGCCGTGCCGGGCCAGCCACGGGACCTGCCGCGACCACGTCGATCCCCGGCCCATCAGACCGTGCACCAGAACGATCGGGCTGCCGTCACCGCCCCGATGCGTGAGAAGGTCCTCGCTCACCGTCACACACCGATCAACGACTCGATCCAGCCGCGCGCGAAGTAGACGGCGAAGCCCGCGGCAACGATCCACAGCAGCGGGCTGATCTCGCGCCACTTCCCGGCCGCCGACCGCACCACGACCCACGCGATGAAGCCGACCCCGATGCCGTTGGCGATCGAGTAGCTGAACGGCATCGTCGCGATCGTCAGGAGCACCGGCAGCGCGACCGAGAACTCGGACAGTTCGATGTGGCGGACCTGCGACACCATCATCACCCCGACGATCACCAGAGCGGCCGCCGCGACCTCGCTGGGCACGATGGACGCCAGCGGCGTCACGAACATCGCCGCCAGGAAGAGCGCGCCCGTGACCAGGTTCGCGAGTCCGGTGCGGGCACCCTCCTCGATACCCGCCGCGGATTCGATGAACACCGTGTTCGACGACGCCGACGATCCGCCGCCCACCGCCGCGCCGGCGCCCTCGACGATCAGCGCCGATCGCAGCCGGGGGAAGTTGCCCTGCTCGTCGGACAGTCCGGCCTCCCGGGACAGCCCGGTGAACGTTCCCATGGCGTCGAAGAAGTTCGCGAACACGAGGGTGAAAACGAGCATGACCGCCGCGATGACTCCGATCCGGCCGAAGCTGTCGAAGCTGAACGCGCCGACGAGCGACAGGTCAGGAAGCGCGAACGGCGATCCGGACAGTGTGGGTACCGAGAGGCTCCATCCGCCGGGGCGCTCGACGGCAGGGCCGAGATGCCAGACGGCTTCGATCGCCACGGCGAGCAAGGTGCCTGCAACGAGCCCGATCAGTATGCCGCCGCGCACTTTTCGCACGACGAGGATGCCGGTCAACAACAGCGTGACGATGAAGACGACCGTGGGCACGGTGCTGATCGAACCCGAACCGGTGGCGCCGAGCCCGACCGGCGGCGACGGCTCTCCCGTCGAACCGATGAAGCCCGCGTCGACCAGACCGATGAAGAGGATGAACAGTCCGATGCCCGCGGTGATCGCCAGCTTGAGTTCCATGGGCACTGCGTCGAATACCAGCCTGCGCAGGCCGGTTGCCGCCAGCACCACGATGATCAACCCGTCGATCACCACCAGACCCATGGCCTCCGGCCAGGTCACCGACCCCACCACGGTCGTCGCCAGAAACGAGTTGATGCCGAGGCCCGCGGCGAACGCGAACGGCAGCCTGGCGATGAGCCCGAACAGAATCGTCATCACGCCCGCTGCGAGCGACGTGACCGCAGACACCTGGGCGAAGTCGAGCCTCTGCCCCGAAACATCGGCTGACCCGGACAGGATGATCGGATTCAACACGATGATGTAGGCCATCGCGATGAACGTCACGAGCCCGCCGCGCACCTCGGCCATCACCGTCGACTGACGCACCGATAGCTCGAAGAAGTCGTCGAGGCGCTGTTTCATTTCTCGAACCCTAGGTGCCTCGGCCGTTTCTCGCCCAGGCGGTAACCTTGGCCGCATGCCGAGCCAGAACCCTGTGGTGAAGATCAACGCAATCGAGGTCCCCCCGGACGCCGGTCCGGAGTTGGAGAAGCGGTTCGCTCATCGTGCACACGCCGTCGACAACCAGCCCGGCTTCCTGGGCTTTCAGCTGCTGAGGCCCGTCAAGGGGGAGGACCGGTACTTCGTCGTCACTCAGTGGGAGTCCGAAGAGGCGTTCCAAGCGTGGGCAAGCGGACCCGCCGTCGAGGCCCACGCCGGGCAGCGGGCCAATCCCGTCGCCACGGGCGCTTCTCTTCTGGAGTTCGAGGTTGTGCTGGACGTTGCCGGGACAGACGCCAAGGCCAGACGCAGGCAGGGCGCGCCGCTGGGTGACCTCCATGACGGTCGCCGTGGCGTTGGTCGGCGCCCTCGCCTGCGGATGTGCCGATGCGGGACCAGCCGGGCCTGCCGGCGCCGCGCAGAGCATTCGTATCGACACCAACACGCCCCAGGGTCTGCGGGCCAAGCAGATCATGGACATGCTCAATTCCGACTGGCCGATCGGGCCGAACGGTATCCGCACGCTCGCCACGCCGGAGATCATGGACGACGTCGGCGTCACGATGGACAAGATCTGGTGGGATCGGCCGTTCACGCTGACGGGCCTGGAGATCGGCGCGGGGCACGCGACGCTTCATACGCTGACGTCGTACTCGGTACCGCAGACCATCGAACTGCGCACCAACGAGGCGGGGCTGGTCGACCGATTCAAGGTTTCGCTCGTGCCGCCGGTCATCAGGTCGTGGGAAGACATCGACGCCGAGATCTCCAAAACCGGCGCGCGGTATTCGTATCAGGTGTCGAAGGTCGACAACGGCGAGTGCTCGCTGGTCGCCGGAACCAACACCGACCTGTCGCTTCCACTGGCTTCGATCTTCAAACTCTATGTCCTGCTTGCGGTTTCGGAAGGCGTCAAGGCCGGCACCATCAGCTGGGACGACCAGCTTCTCGTCACCAAGGAGGGAAAGCTGGTCGGAGCGGCCGGCCTCGACGAGATCCCCGCGGGCAGCACCGTGTCGGTCCGCACAGCCGCTCAACAGATGATCTCCGCCAGCGACAACATGGCGACCGACCTCCTGATCCAGCGGCTCGGGCCGGGTGCGGTGGAACGGGCGCTGGTCACGGCCGGACACCACGACCCGGCAGGCATGACGCCGTTCCCGACGACCCATGAGCTGTTCTCCATCGGCTGGGGCCGACCGAACCTTCGTGACCAGTGGGTGAAGGTCTCGTCCTCCTCGGCGGGCCGCGCGCAGTTGTTCGAGCAGACCAATTCCCGCCCCTACGACCCGGATCCGGAACGTACGCACACCCCGGCATCGGACATCGGCGCCGAGTGGTACGGCTCGGCCGACGACATCTGCCGCGTGCACGCGGCTCTGCAGAAGTCCGCGGGCGGCGCCGCGGCGCCGGTCAAGCAGATCCTCTCGGCGATTCCCGGCATCGACCTGGATCGCGCCAAGTGGCCCTACATCGGCGCGAAGGGCGGCAACCTGCCAGGCGACCTGACGTTCAGCTGGTATGCCGTCGACCGGAGTGGACAGCCTTATGTCGTCAGCTTCCAATTGAATTGGCCGAAGTTCCGCAGTCAGACCGCCGCGGCATGGCTGCTGTCGATCGTGCAGCAGACGTTCGGATTGATACCGGTCCCCTAGTCGGTGAACCGCAGCGTCCAGGCGTGGCCGCGAAAATGCATCACCGTTCGGCTCACCGGTGCGACGTCGATGCGCCAGAACGACTTCGCGGGGGCGTCCAACGCCACCAGGATCGCCGCGCGAACGACGGCCGGGTGCGTGACCGCGATCAGCCTGCCGCGACGCGCGGTCAACGTGTCCATCCACTCGCGGACGCGCTCGATCAGCTCGACGACGGATTCGCCGCCGTGCGGCGCCCTCGTCGGATCGGTCAGCCAGATGGCGAGTTCGGCAGGCCTGACCCCGCCGAGCACGTCACCCCGCCACCGCCCGCAGTCGAGATCGGCCAGCCGGTGTTCGACATTTGCCTGCAGCCCAAGAAGTTCCGCAGTCTGTCGGGCTCGTTTCTCCGGCCCGCAGAACGCTGAGTCGGCGATGCCGAGGTCGACCGAAGCGTCGGCCTGGCGGTGACCGATCGAGTTCAGCGGCTCGTCGGTGGGGAAGCGTCCGGCCGACATCGCGTCGGTCATGGCGTGCGACACGAGTGTCAGCCGGACGACCTCACTCATTACTCGGCTCGCGCCGCCCTTCGGGCCTCAAACAAGGGCCTCCACCCGCCGGGCGCCGTCAGTGAGCAGGCGCTGCACCGCGGAGCCGAACACCACCGCGATGACCGCCCACAGGACGAGTTGGGTGCCAAGCGAGTACAGCCGGAATTCGTAGAGGACCTGCGCGGGAAAGCCGTCGGGCATCTCGTTGATTGTCGGCAGCGCGAACATCACGGCCGCAACGCCGACGAGGTACGCGCCGGCCGCCAGCAGCGATGCACTCCAGGCGCCGAACCGCACGAGCAGGTGGCGACCGAGCCATACCGCCCCGGCGAGCAGCGCCACCGAAAGCACGACCATCATCAGATACAGCAGCGTGCGCTGGCGAATCGTTTCGTCGAGGCTGACCGCGGGTGGGCTCGCCGGGTACTTCAGGAACGGAACCACATACAGCGACAGGAACATCGCCCCTGCCAACAGCACCGAGAGCAGTCGCGGGGACAGGTTTCCGACCCGGCCGTACACCACGCAGTAGGCGACCGCGAACAGGGCGCCCATCGCGACACCGAACGCCAGCACGCCGAATCCCATGCCGATGTTGGCCTGCACCCCCCGACTGAACATCTCGACCCCGTGGTCATGTCCGCCGGCATGGGCTCCTTCGAAGGCGATCGCCTCGCCGATCACCGGTTCGACGAGGGTGCGGGCGAAGACCCATGCGGCCACGCTGGCAATGGCGCCGGCCAGCAGGCCGCGCGCGATTATTCGTTTTTCCACTGCGTGTGCGCTCCGCCGTCAGTGGCAGGGGAAACCGAGGAGGTGGCGAGCGTCGTGCACGAACTCATGCACCGCGGTGTTGCTGCCGAACACCGACGTCGCACCCTGGTCGAGGCCGACGAAGTAGAGCACGAGAAGGGCGAGGAATGCGGTCGCCGACAGCCACACCACCGCCTTGACGGCCGAGATGTCCAGGGCGGGGGCTGCGCTTTTCCGTGCCTCGGGAGACGTCATGGAAACTTCCTTTCCGGGAATTCGCGTCCCAGTCCGCGGTCGACGGCGGCCGTCGGGTCTGACTCTCACAGTGGCGCGACCGTTCTGGATTCTCACCAGATTCCTTCACCCGCCTGATTACATCGCTCATCCTAGTCAACGGGTGCGTTGATCGGGCCCGCGCATGCAAAAGCCCCCGAAACTTTTCGTTCGGGGGCCTTTACTGGTTCGATACTGGTTCGATCGTTGACTTACTCGGTGGTCGTCGCCGCGGGCTGACCTGCTGCACCGGCGCTCGCGAGGTCGGCTTCCTCCACCGGCTTGGCCGGCTTCTTCGTTCCGGAGAACGTGAACCTGGCGTCCTCGCCGGACCCTTCGCCGTCCCAGTTCTCGACGTCGACGGTGACGAGTTGGCCGGGGCCGATCTCCTCGAACAGGATCTTCTCCGACAGCTGGTCCTCGATCTCCCGCTGGATGGTGCGCCGCAGCGGACGCGCACCCAGCACCGGGTCGAAGCCGCGCTTGGCCAACAGGGATTTCGCCGTTTCGGTCAGCTCGAGCGCCATGTCCTTGGCCTTGAGCTGCTTTTCCACCCGGCCGATCATCAGGTCGACCATCCGGATGATCTCGTCGCGAGTCAGCTGGTGGAAGACGATGATGTCGTCGATGCGGTTGAGGAACTCCGGCCTGAAGTGCTTCTTCAGCTCGTCGTTGACCTTCTGCTTCATCCGCTCGTAGTTGTTCTCCCCACCACCCTGGGTGAAGCCGAGACCGACAGCCTTGCTGATGTCGGACGTGCCGAGGTTGGACGTGAAGATCAGCACGGTGTTCTTGAAGTCGACCGTGCGGCCCTGTCCGTCGGTGAGGCGGCCGTCCTCGAGGACCTGCAACAGGCTGTTGTAGATCTCCTGGTGGGCCTTCTCGATCTCGTCGAACAGCACGACGCTGAACGGCTTGCGGCGCACCTTCTCGGTGAGCTGGCCGCCCTCCTCGTAGCCGACGTACCCCGGAGGGGCGCCGAACAGCCGGGACGCGGTGAAGCGGTCGTGGAACTCGCCCATGTCGATCTGGATGAGCGCGTCGTCCTCGCCGAACAGGAAGTTCGCCAGCGCCTTGGACAGCTCGGTCTTACCGACACCCGACGGGCCGGCGAAGATGAACGAGCCAGACGGACGCTTGGGGTCCTTCAGGCCGGCACGGGTGCGGCGGATGGCCTTGGAAACGGCCTTGACGGCGTCCTCCTGGCCGATGATCCGCTTGTGCAGTTCCTCCTCCATGCGCAGCAGCCGAGTGGTCTCCTCCTCGGTCAGCTTGAACACGGGGATGCCGGTCCAGTTGCCGAGCACCTCGGCGATCTGCTCGTCGTCGACCTCTGCGACGACGTCGAGATCACCGGAGCGCCATTGCTTCTCACGCTCGGTGCGCTGCGCGACCAGTTGCTTCTCGCGGTCCCGCAGGCTGGCGGCCTTCTCGAAGTCCTGCGCGTCGATCGCCGACTCCTTCTCCCTGCGCGCATCGGCGATCTTCTCGTCGAACTCACGCAGGTCCGGCGGAGCGGTCATCCGGCGGATCCGCATCCGGGCCCCCGCCTCGTCGATCAGGTCGATCGCCTTGTCGGGCAGGAAGCGGTCGTTGATGTAGCGGTCGGCCAGCGTCGCCGCGGCCACCATGGCGCTGTCGGTGATCGAGACGCGGTGGTGCGCCTCGTAGCGGTCGCGCAGACCCTTCAGGATCTCGATGGTGTGCTCGACGGTCGGCTCGCCCACCTGCACCGGCTGGAAGCGGCGTTCCAGCGCAGCGTCCTTCTCGATGTACTTGCGGTACTCGTCGAGCGTGGTCGCACCGATCGTCTGCAGCTCGCCGCGGGCCAGCTTCGGCTTCAGGATGCTGGCGGCGTCGATGGCGCCCTCGGCGGCACCCGCGCCGACGAGCGTGTGCAACTCGTCGATGAACAAGATGATGTCGCCTCGGGTGTTGATCTCCTTGAGCACCTTCTTCAGGCGCTCCTCGAAGTCACCGCGGTAGCGGCTGCCCGCGACCAGCGAGCCGAGGTCGAGGGTGTAGAGCTGCTTGTCCTTCAGCGTCTCCGGGACTTCACCGTGGACGATGGCCTGCGCGAGGCCCTCGACGACGGCGGTCTTGCCGACGCCGGGCTCACCGATCAACACCGGGTTGTTCTTGGTGCGGCGGCTGAGCACCTGCATCACCCGCTCGATTTCCTTCTCGCGGCCGATGACCGGGTCCAGCTTGCCCTCCATGGCAGCCGCGGTCAGGTTGCGGCCGAACTGGTCCAGCACCAGCGACGTGGACGGATTGCCCGCCTCACCCCCGCGGCCACCGGTCCCGGCCTCCGCGGTCTCCTTACCCTGATAGCCGCTCAGCAGCTGGATGACCTGCTGGCGCACGCGGGTCAGCTCGGCTCCCAACTTGACCAGGACCTGCGCGGCCACGCCCTCGCCCTCGCGAATCAGGCCGAGGAGGATGTGTTCGGTGCCGATGTAGTTGTGGCCCAGTTGCAGCGCCTCGCGAAGGCTCAATTCCAGGACCTTCTTGGCGCGCGGCGTGAACGGAATGTGGCCGGACGGCGCCTGCTGGCCCTGGCCGATGATCTCCTCGACCTGGCTGCGCACCCCTTCCAGTGAGATGCCCAGCGACTCCAGCGACTTGGCGGCGACGCCCTCACCCTCGTGGATGAGGCCAAGCAGGATGTGCTCGGGGCCGATGTAGTTGTGGTTGAGCATCCGGGCTTCTTCCTGAGCCAGGACGACGACCCTGCGGGCGCGGTCGGTGAATCTCTCAAACATCGGTGCTTACCTGCTCTCCATAAAAAACTCGGTCGGTACGAAATGCGGCATGCACCGCAACACGCACCTGCCGTCCACTCTAATGGGCGGCCGTCCCCGGTGCCCCGCTTGCCGCTGCTGAAGAAGACAAGCGACCGGATGTCTCAAAACTCGACATCCGCCCTGTACCCGGGCCCCGTAAGTGAGCAACGTCCGGTTGTCGGGATTCGTTTCCGTGGCGTTGCCCCGCACAGTTCGCCGCTAGCGAAAGCACGCTTGGAGCCAGGCCGTGAGCGTCGTGACCTGGCAACGGCCAACGACGTTGCCGTATCAGCTTGCCGCGTGAAAAGCGTCGATGACGTCGGCGGGGATGCGGCCGCGGGTGGAGACGTTGTGGCCGTTGCGCCGGGCCCAATCCCGGATCGCGGCGCTGTGCTCGCGGTCGATCGCCGCACGGCCACGACCCGCTCCTACCGACCGGCCACGGCGACGGCCACCGACGCGTCGGCCGGCCTCGACCCACTGCTTCAGGTCGGCACGCAGTTTCGCGGCATTCTTCGATGAAAGGTCGATCTCATAGCTGACGCCGTCAAGGCCGAATTCAACCGTTTCGTCGGCAGCTCCCTCACCGTCGAAATCGTCGACGAGGGTGACGGTCACTTTCTTTGCCATTGCCCACACAAACCCTTCTGGCAGGCACATAGTGCCAGCACATTGCGATAACCCTGCACCAATGTGCCATACCGCGGCATGCCATTCAACAACGGGCCGCTCGGCAACCGATCAGTTGCTCTGCCTGCGAACAATCGGAAACAAAACCGTCTCCCGAATTGACAGGCCGGTCAGTGCCATCAACAGCCTGTCAACGCCCATTCCGGTGCCGGTGGACGGCGGCATGCCGTACTCGAGCGCGGCCAGAAAATCCTCGTCGAGCACCATTGCCTCGTCGTCGCCTGCGGCCGCCGCGCGGGCTTGCGCGGCGAATCGATCCCGCTGGACTATCGGATCGGTGAGTTCGGAATATCCCGTTGCCAATTCGAATCCGCGGATATAGAGATCCCACTTCTCGGTCACTCCGGCAATTGTGCGGTGCGAACGGGTTAGCGGCGTGGTCTCCACCGGGAAGTCACGGACGAAGGTGGGCGCCCAGAGCTTGTTCCCGACGGTGTGTTCCCACAGTTCCTCGACGAGCTTCCCGTGGCCGTAGCCACGAGCCTGTGGTATCTCGACACCTAGCCGTTCAGCGAACTCGTTGAGTCGGGCCACGCTCGTCTCCGGGGTGACTTCCTCACCTAGAGCTTCCGACAACGACGGATACATTTGTATCGAAGCCCATTCGCCGTCGAGGTCGTACATCGTGCCATCGGGCAATGGCACAACCCTCGTCCCAATGGCCTCCTCCGCGACTTCTTGAATTATCTCGCGGGTCATCTTCTCGGAATCGTCATAGGTTCCGTAGGCTTCGTAAGTCTCGAGCATCGCGAATTCCGGCGAATGCGTCGAATCGGCGCCTTCGTTTCGGAACACCCGATTCAGTTCGAAAACCTTCTCCAATCCGCCGACGAGGCAGCGCTTCAAGAACAGTTCCGGCGCGATACGCAGGTAGAGATCGGCGTCGAGCGCATTGGAATGCGTGACGAACGGGCGGGCGGCAGCGCCTCCTGCAAGCGTTTGCAGCATGGGTGTCTCGACCTCGAGAAAGCCGCGTCGCTCCAGCGCGGACCGCAGTGCCCGCACGACGGCCACCCGCTGGCGAGCGATGGTCCTTGCCTCCGGTCGCACGATGAGATCGACGTAGCGTTGCCGCACGCGCGACTCTTCGCTCATCTCCTTGTGCGCAACGGGCAGCGGGCGGAGGGCCTTGGAGATGATTTGCCAGGACTGCGCAAGCACAGAAAGTTCCCCGCGCCGCGAGCTGATCACCTCGCCGCGGACGAACACGATGTCGCCGAGGTCGACATCGGCCTTCCATCGGTCGAGGGAATCCTGTCCGACGCTGGCGAGGCTGATCATCGCCTGCAACTGGGTGCCGTCGCCCTCCTGCAGGGTGGCGAAGCAGAGCTTCCCCGAGTTGCGGGCGAACACCACGCGGCCCGCAACGCCGACCACATCGCCTGTCTGAGTGTCGACGGGCAGGTCGGGATAGGCGGCGCGGATCTCGGCGAGGGTGTGCGTGCGAGGCACCTCCACCGGGTACGGGTCGCGGCCGTCGGCGAGCAGCCGCTCACGCTTGGCCTGACGAATCCGGAACTGCTCGGGAACGTCGGCTTCGGTACCGGATGTCGCCGCCGGTGCGGCTGCGGCGGCATCGGGCTGCTCAGGAGGTGTCACGACGTGCCAGCTTAAATGAACAGATGACCGGCGCGATCGACACAGTCCTGGTCGCCGCCATGGCAGACGAACCGCTGGACTGGCGGTTCAAGGGCCTGCCTGCGGCGTGGTGGGGCCGCACCCCGGCGGAGATATGCGCGGCGGGTGTCGACTTGTTCGACGAGGGGCCGGTGGGTCCGGTCTGCGTGCTTCGTGAAGAGGCGATTTCGCATAATTTGGCGACGATGGGCCGCTGGTGCGAGCGGCGCGGAGTGGAGCTGGCGCCGCACGGAAAGACCCACATGGCGCCCGCGCTTCTGGCTCGCCAGTTCCAATCGGGTGCCACCGCGGTGACCGTGGCGACGATCAGCCAGGCCCGCGTCTACCGCGCCTTCGGTGTGCGCGATTTCATAGTCGCCAACGAACTCGTCGACGCATCGGCGCTGCATTGGGTCGGTCGCGAGCTGAGTGCCGACGCCGACTTCCATCTCGTCTGCTGGGTCGACTCGGTGACAGCCGTCGAGCAGATGGCAACCCATCTGGCGGGCTCGAGCCGCCCGGTCGATGTCTGCGTCGAAGTCGGGCTGGTCGGCGGTCGCACCGGCTGCCGGGATGCCGGCGAGGTCGACGCGGTGGCGCGGGCCGCTGCCGCCTCCCCGGCGCTGAGGCTCGTGGGTGTGGCGGGCTACGAGGCCGCGCTCGGCCACGACATCGCGCCCGACGCCGTCTCCCGCGTGCGGGCGTATCTCGCCGAGATCCGTTCTGCCGTCGCACGGCTGGCTCCGCTGTTCGAGACCGAGAACCCGATCGCGACCGCAGGGGGCAGCACGTACTTCGATGCGGTGGCCGACGTGTTGGCCGGTGAATGGCGCACCGTCGTTCGCAGTGGCTGCTATCTCACCCACGACCACGGGCTGTATGCGAGGACATCGCCGCTACGCGACAGGTTGCACCCTGCGATGGAGGTGTGGGCGCAGGTGATCTCGCGGCCGGAGCGCGATCTCGCCCTGCTGACGATGGGCCGCCGTGACGTCTCGTTTGACCAGGAGATGCCCGTAGCGCTGGACCTCACCGGCGCGGCGGTGACCAAACTCAACGACCAGCACGCCTACCTGAGGTTGAACGGGGACCAAGCGGGCGTCGAGGTGGGCGACTGGCTGCGGTTCGGCATCTCACATCCGTGCACCACGTTCGACAAGTGGCAGATGATCCCGGTGCTGGACGCCGCCGACCGCGTCGTCGACCTCGTCCGCACGTTCTTCTGACGCTCGAACGTAGGGAAACACCCGATTTTTCTGCCCGCCCCCAATGCCTAGCGTGACCACATGTCCTTAGCGAAGACGTGGTTCGCCATCCCGGCCCTCACGACCCTGCTCGGCGCAACCGTGCTGACCATCGCGCCGACGGCTTCCGCCGAAGTGCTCACCTTGGACAACGGCTTGATCGTCGACACCACCACCGAGGGCGCCGGGGGCGGCCGGCGGATCATTGTCACCATCCCAGAAGACAAATTCGTCGACGTCAGCCATCTCAACGTTCGATCCACGGGCCACGAGCAGTTCGAGCGGGAAGTGGTGAACCAGGTCTCGTCCTTCATCGTGAACAGAGACCAGACCGAGGTCTCGCTTCAGGCATGTAGTCGCTGGGCTCTCCTTGGCTCCGAGTGCGGCCGGTGGTCGGCGTTCAACCCGTACCCGCCGCCGCCTCCACCACCGATCAATTGGGTTCCCGTGATGTATGACAGCCATGTTTTCGCGGACAACGCCGAGACAGGGACCATCATCGGCTTCTTGGAGGGCTACAAGTCCCCGGGCCGCAACGGCACGGTTCACGTGCCGTTCTACGGGTGCGAAAGCACGAGGTACTGCCAGATTGGATTTGGTCCAGGAGACGGCAGGGGATGGATCTACGAAGGCGCTCTCGAGCTTCCTTGATCAGTTTTGGCTCAGCGCGCCTGTTTGAGCCTGCCCCGCTGGCTGTCCCGGTTGCGTTCGAAGACAAGGCGCAGACCGTCGAGCGTCAGATGGCGGTCATAGTCGGCGACGGTGTGCAGATCCGGCAGCAGAAGTGGCGCGGTGTGGCCGGTCGCGACGACGGCCACGTTGTCGCCACCGAACCCGTCCACGTCCTCGCGGATCCGCGACACCAAACCGTCGACGAGCCCGGCGAACCCGAAGACCGCGCCGGCCTGCATGCACTCCACAGTGTTCTTCCCGACCACCGACCGCGGGCGGGTGAGTTCGACCCGCCGCAACGCGGCAGACCGCGCCGCCGCCGCATCGGAGGACACCTGCACGCCGGGTGCGATCGCGCCGCCGAGGAACTCGCCCTTGGCCGACACCACGTCGACACAGATCGACGAGCCGAAATCGACGACGATCGCTGCCGTCTTGTATTTGTGAAAAGCCGCCAGACAGTTGACGATACGGTCGGCGCCGACCTCCTTCGGGTTGTCGACGAGCAGAGGTATGCCCGTGCGGACGCCCGGTTCGATCAACACGTGCGGCACCGAAGGCCAGTACTGGTCGAGCATCTCGCGCACCTCGTGCAGCACCGACGGCACCGTCGACAACCCGGCCGCACCGGTGAGCCGCTCCGAGTCATCGCCGATCAGCCCGTCGATCGTCAACGCCAGTTCGTCGGAGGTCACTTCCGTTTCGGTGCGAATCCGCCAGTGCTGCACTACTTTTGCGTGATCACCGGCTCCAGATATCAGACCGACCACGGTGTGGGTGTTGCGGACGTCGATTGCCAACAGCACGAGATCACCGCGGGGAGAGGAGTTCGGCCGCATCCGCGGATACGTGAGCAGGACCGGGGCCGAGGTCGATCTCGAGCAGACCGGCGACACCCAACAGGTCGGCGTCGATCGTCGATAACATCAATTCCTCCAAGGCAGTTCGTGCTCGTCATAGTCGACGTGTGGGCCGGGGCCCGACGGCACTCCGATGTCGATGGCGATGTTGTCCAGCAGCCTGGTGACGCCGAGACGCGCGGCGATCAGCATGCGGCCTGCCCCGACGTCGGGCGCGGGCCCCAACATCGGGTCGCGCACCTCGAGGTAGTCGACGCCGATCGCCGGCACCTCGTCGAGAACTGCGCGGGCGGCATCCAGTGCGGCCGCGGTTCCCTCGCCCGCCGCGTACATGCCGGCCAGCAACGCGGCCGAAAGCGCACCGGCTTGTTCGCGTTCGACATCGGTGAGGTAGCGGTTGCGCGACGACATCGCCAGCCCGTCGGGTTCGCGCACTGTCGGCACTCCGACGATCACGGTGTCGAGGTTGAGGTCGGCGACCATCTGCCGGATCACCACGAGTTGCTGGTAATCCTTCTCGCCGAAGAACGCCCTGTCCGGCCGCACGATCTGGAGAAGCTTGAGCACCACGGTGAGCACACCTGCGAAATGTGTCGGGCGCGCGGCGCCTTCGAGCTCAGCTCCCAACGGGCCGGGCTGCACCGCCGTGCGCGGCCCCTCCGGATACATCTGCGCGGCCGTGGGGGTGAACGCGATGTCCACGCCCGCCGCGCGCAACTTGGCGAGGTCCTCGTCGAGGGTCTTCGGGTACCTGTCGAGATCCTCGTTGGCCCCGAACTGCAGCGGGTTGACGAAGATCGACACGATCACGACCGCGCCGGTCAGCTTGGCCTGCCGCACCAACTCCACGTGCCCGGCGTGCAGGGCACCCATCGTCGGGACGAGCGCGACCTGGCGCCCGACCCCGCGCAGAGCCTTCGACACCCGCGTCAGGATCGCGGGGTCGTGGTGCACGGTCAGTTCGCCGCGCTTGTATCCGCCCTGCAGTGCAGAGGCTTCGGTCCCAGTGCTCACTCGCCTGCCCAGTCCTTGCTCATCGTCGATCTTCGAGTACATCCATCAGTTCCGGCTTGGAGCCGGTGCGCTGCGCGGTCCGCAGCGACAGCGCGCGGTATCCGGCGGCGAGCTGCGGGTCGAGGTCGCCCAGCACCTCGAGATGCCGCGCCACCGCCGCGGCGTCGCCCCGCGCGACCGGCC
>JAEZKH010000108.1 GCA_023415515.1 Actinomycetes bacterium | reverse complement strand
CCTTTCTCGCCGCTGCCACCGCGCTCGCCGGCGTGTGGCTGCTCGTGCGGTTCACGGGGCGCTACTGGACCGCGGCGGCCGCGATCATGACCGCGGGGTTCGGCGCCGCGGTCATCGCGCTGGTCCGGATGTACTGGGAGGTGCCGGCACCCCGGATCGGGGTTGCCGTGCTGGTGGCCGTACTCGTCGCCGTATCCAGCGCACCGACGATCGCGCTGCGGATGGCGAACGTGCCGCGTCAGACGTTCGGTTCGATCACCGGCCGCGACATCTTCGCCCGCGCTCCCGGGCAGCCGGGGGACACCGTCTCGCCCGTCGAAGACGGTCCGCCGTCCGCCGTCACGCTCACCGGCGAACAGGTCGCGGCCGCCGCGCGCAGATCCAATACGGTGCTCACCGGCGTCCTGCTCGGCGTCGCCGCGGTGGCCGTGCCCGCGGCCTGGGCGACCGTCACCCCCCACGGTGAACGGGAATGGGCGCAGTTGGTGGTGCTCGGCGCCGTGGCCGCCATCCTCATTCTGCGCGCCAGGGCGTTTCGCGACCGCCGGCACGCCATCATCCTCGTCGGCACCGCGGTCGTCGGGCTGCTGGGGGCGGCAGCCAAATACGGGCTCGAGGCCCCCGCCGACGACACCGCGATGGCGCTCGTCGCCGCGGGCGCCGCACTGGGCATCGCCGCGCTCGGCCTGCTCGCCGCGACCCTCGTGCCGCCGCGCATCTTCTCCCCGCCGGTCCGCAAGGTCGTCGAGTACACCGAATATCTCCTGTTGGCCTTGGTGATTCCGTTCGCCGCATGGGCGCTCGGCATCCTGCAATACGTCCGCTACCACTGATGTTCCGCGAGCAGCGATTCAGCGGGAGCCTCACCCGCGGGGCGCGGACCTCCTCTGCGGCGGCAGCGGCTGTCGTGCTGCTCGGCGCCAACATGCTGATGCCCGCGGCGGCGGTGGCCATCGAACCGCCCGGCGTCGACCCGGCCGCGTTGCCGCCGGACGACACCCCTGGGCCCGATCAGGAGATGAAGCAGCAGAACACCTGCGCGGATCCGCTGACCGTGGCCGTTCCCGACGTCGCACAGCCCGCGCCGGGCAACGTCATGCTCGACGTCACCAAGGCGTGGAAGTACTCGACGGGCGCCGGGGTGACCGTCGGGCTCATCGACACCGGTGTCACGCCCAACCCGCGGCTGCCTGCGCTGTTCGCGGGCGGCGACTACGTGATGGGTGACGAGAACGGCGGCTTGTTCGACTGTGACTCGCACGGCACCGTGGTGGCGTCGATCATCGCCGCGCAGCCGTCGGATCCGGCGGCCAAACCCGCCCCGATGCCGCCGAACGTCGGACCGCCGCCACCGCCGCCCGACGTCGAGGCCTCCCCGTTCCCGACCACCCCGCCGCCGGCGCCGCCGAAGCCGAGCACGGTGACGGTGACCGCGCCCCCACCGCCGCCCGCCGAGCCGCCACCGCCACCTCCTGAGGAACCCGTCGCTCCCGCGGCAGGCCCGGGCGGGGGTGAGATGCCGCCGGTGCCGGGGCCGCCGCCCGGCAGCCCCGACGGCGTCGTCGGTGTCGCCCCTGACGTCTCGCTGATCTCGGTGCGCCAGTCGTCGTCGGCGTTCGGTCCCGCTCGCCCGCAGCCCGGCGACAACGACGAAATTCGCCGCAAGGCAGGCGATATCGCGACGCTTGCCCGCGCTGTCGTGCACCTGGCGAACCTCGGTGTCAAGGTCATGAACATCTCGGTGACGGCCTGCGTCAACGCCGCCCAGCCAATCGACCAGGCCGCGCTCGGCGCCGCGATCCGCTATGCCGCCGTGGAGAAGGACATCGTGATCGTGGCCGCCGCGGGCAACGAGGGCGAGGGTTCGGCGTGTGGGCAGAATCCGTTGTTCAACCCGCTGCGGGCCGACGACCCGCGCGACTGGCAGGACGTGTCGACGATCGTCACCCCCGCCTGGTACTCCGACTACGTGCTCGCTGTGGGCGCGGTGTCGCCCGACGGCCAACCGCTGCCGCAGAGCATCGCCGGTCCGTGGGTCGGTGTCGCGGCGCCCGGCCTCGAGGTGATGGGGCTCTCCAGCGTCAACGGCGCGCCCATCAATGCGCTGCCGGGGCGGGACCCCGGCAAGGCGGTTCCGTTGTCCGGCACCAGCTTTGCCACCGCGTACGTGTCCGGCGTCGCGGCGCTGGTGCGGGCCAAGTACCCGCAACTCTCGTCGCATCAGATCATCCGCCGGATCACCGAGACCGCACACAACCCGCCCCGCGGTGTCGACAACAAGGTCGGCTACGGCGTCATCGACCCGGTCGCGGCGCTGACATTCGACGTGCCACTGGGCGACCGGTTGCCGCAGGAACACCTGACCAAGTTGCTCAACGTGCCGGAACCGCCGCCGCCGCCTGATCTGCGGCCGCGGCACACGGCGCTGATCGGCGCAGCGGTGGTGGCCGCGGCAGCCGTGGTGATCGCAGCGGCCGCCGCGGTACGGCGGAGGCGTTCGTGAAGGCCCGCACGCTCGGCGTGAACGCCTCCATTCCCGTCGTGGTCGCTGTCGAGGTCGCCGTGCTCACCTCGATCCTGATCTTCCCGCCCGGGCGGTGGTCGTGGTGGCCGACGGTCGCGACCGCGGTCGTGGCGATCGGTCTGCTGATGCTGACCGTGTACCGCCGCAACGCGGTGAGGTGGTGTGTCGACCGGATCCGCTTGCAACGTCGGCGCCGCCGCACCGATCCCCCCGCCCCCAGCGTCGACATCCCGCACGGCGCATCGCTTTACGGCGTGCGGATACCCGACCGGATCGACGGCGACGCCATCACGATGGTGGAGGTGACCGGCCAGGCTTACTCGCCGACGCTGTTGACGGGTTCGGCGACCGCGCTCACCCCCAACCGGTTGCCGCTCGATGCGCTCACCGCTCTGCTCGATCAGCCGGGCGGCATCAAGCTGTCGGGCATCGACATCGTGTCCAGCGGCCTGCGGGTGCGCCGCGGCACCGGATACCCGCCGCTGTACTCGACGCTGCTTGCCGACCGCCCCGCCGCCGGACAGCGCAGGACGTATCTGGTGGTGCGCCTCGACATCGCGAACTCGGTGCGCGGCCTGGCCTATCGCTCAACGGTCGGCGCGGCGGCGGCAGCGGCCACCGAGCGCATCATCAACGCGCTGCTGCAGCGCGGTGTCCGGGCAAAACCGTTGACCGCCAAGGATATCGACATTGCGATGGTCGATCTCGGGGCGAACCTGGCGGTGGTGCCCACCGAGGCGGAGCCGGACAATGCGCCGGTGGCTGCGCGGATCCCGACCCCGGTGCCGCCGACGGAGACCTGGAAGTCGATTCAGGCGCACCCCGGCTATCTGACGTCGTACTACTTCTCCCCCGAGGACATCACGACCAACACGCTCAACCAGATGTGGGCGTTGCGGTCCGACGCCGTGGTGCAGACGGTTTCGCTGACCAAGAGGCGCCCGCACAGGCTCGGCGAACGCGATCAGGGCACCGAGGGCGGGGTGTGGGTTTCGGCGCTGGTGCGGGTCAACGATCCCCAGGAACCCACCCAGCCTCCGACGCTGTATCTCAACCCGCTGCCGGGCAACCAGGGTCCGGCCGCGATACGGTCGGCGCCGCTTCCGCGCACCTTCGACGCGCTGCCCGCCCGTCCGCTCGACGCGTCGCCGCTCGAGTTGCCCGTCGGATCCTCCGGTGTGCTGATCGGCACGACGCAGCGCGGCGATCTGCTGCTGCTGTCGTTGACCGACCCCGACCAGGCCACCCGCATCGCACTGCACACCGGGATGCCGTATGCGTGCCAGTTGCTGGTTCGCGCGGCGGCCGTCGGCGAGCGGATCGCGATCTACACCGACAAGCCCGCGCGGTGGCGGCAGCTGGAACAGCCGCTGATCGCGGTTGTCGACCGCAGGCATCCGCCGGAGTTCGTGCCGTCCATCATCGTCAGTGACCGCGCAGGCGGACCGCCCCCGGCCGGCCTGGCATCGACGGTGATCACGATCGGCGACACCCCCGACGCGAGGAACACAGGCGGGGAGCGCACCGCACCGACGCCGGATCTCTCGTTCACCCAGATCTCCCCGTCGACGGTGCGCATCGCCACGTCGGCGTTCACCACCGATGTGCAGATCGCCACCTTCAAGGCCGAGCAACCCTTCCTCGGCTCCGCCAGCCAGACCGCCTGAGAGACGTTGGGATTCGACGAATTGCGCGGACACGTGAGGAGCACCCATTGACCGCAGCGACCGACCAGCGCCGCTCGTTCGACACCGCGATCGAGCAGTTCAAGGCAGGTGACACACGCGCAGCGCTGACCGGCTTCGTCGCGATCACCGCCGCGCAGCCGTCGATGTCGGATGCGTGGCTGGGCCGGGTCGCCTGCGGGGATCATGCCATCGACGTGCTCGCGGCGGCTCACCGCAATTCGCGGTCGCTGTACCGGGAGACCCGGCGGATCGGGCTCGTCGACGGCGACCTGCACGCGCGGCTCGACGCCCCGCTGTACGTCACGATGCCGGTGTGGTCGCGTTCGACGATCGCGCTGGCCTACGCGGGCGCGCTGATCGCCGACCGGCGGTTCGCCGAAGCGATGGCCGTGCTCGACGAACCCGTCGTGGCCGGCGACGCGATGGCCGCGCAGTGGGCGCAGTTCGTCGGTGCGTGTGCATACCACCTGGCGCAGCGCTGGCCCGACGTCCTCAAGCTCACCGCCAAGTCACCGCCTGCGCACGCCACCCATGTGGTCGACGACCTGACCGCGGCCGTCGACACTCTCGCCGCAGCGGCGGCCGCCAGCATCGGTCAGTTCCAGACCGCGCTGGATCGCGCGCACACCGTCGCGACGAAGAACCAGTACATCGCCGCCGATGCCGCGCTGACCAGGGGATGGTGTCTGCGCGAACTCGGCCAGGAGGACGCCGCACGGGCGTCGTTCGAGCAGGCCACCAACAACGGCGTCCTGCTCGACGCCGCGGCGGAGGCATTGAACAACCCCGGCTACCGGTTGATCGTCACCGACGCCGAGACCATCGCCACGCGCACCGATCCGTGGGATCCCAGTACCGAGACGTCCAAGGCGCAGCGCGCCGCGGTGCAGCTCGAACAGCAGAAGGACTCGGTGCTGGCCGAGGCGCAGCGCAAGCTCGACGAGCTGATCGGCCTTGCCGGCCCCAAGGAGCAGATCACGGTGTGGCGCACCGAGATCCAGATCGACCAGATACTCGCTTCGCGGGGCGAGGAGACGTCGATGACCAACGAGAACCACATGGTGCTCGAGGGTCCGCCGGGCACGGCGAAGACGTCGTTCGCGCGGATCGCAGCGGAGATCCTGTTCGGGCTGGGCAAGATCGAGCGTCCGACCGTCGTCGAGGTCACCGAGGAGGACCTGGTCGTCGGATACATCTCGCAGACCGCCGCCCGCATGAAGGAAGTGTGCGAATCAGCCTTGGGCGGTGTGCTTTTCATCGACGAGGCGTACCGCCTTGCGCCCGAGCAGGAAGGGCACTCGTTCGGCAAGGACGCGATCAACACCCTGCTGAAGTACATGGAGGATTTCCGCGACCGGCTCGTGGTGATCGTGGCGGGCTACCCCAAGGAGATGCGGCGCTTCATGCAGGCCAACCCGGGCCTGGCGTCGCGATTCCACTTGACGCTGTCGTTCACCAGCTATACCGCCGACGAGATCGTGCAGATCGGCCAGATGATCGCCCGCAAGGAGAAGATCGCGATCGCCGACACCGCATGGCCGCTGCTGCACGACGAAGCCGCGCGGCTGCGCGAGACGCCGATCGAGCAGGGCACCGCGCTGGACACGGCGGGCAATGGCCGATTCGCGCGCAAGGTCATCGTGCACTGCAAACACGAGCGGGCCCGGCGGCTGAGCACGACGCCGCCGCAGTTGCTCGCGCAGGCCGATCCGGCCGACCTGGTCGTCAACGACGACGACATGCGGCGCGCGATCGCGGCCGCGCTCGCGATCACCTGACGCCGCACCTCCCCCGCGACGCTGCCCCCTTCCCCCGCGAGCTGGGGGCACCTCCCCTCCGCGAGGGAGCGTGTCTGCTGCGCGACACGCCGAGAATCCGTCGGCAAATGTGCACGCCCGTGCCGAAATGGCCGTGCACATCCTGCCGTTGAGATCGTCGACGGCACCGTCCCTCGACTTCTCTCACCAGGTGTCGACGAAGCGTCGCGCCGGCAACGGTTCGGCGTGTGCGGTCGCGGCCGTCAGCGTCTCGGCGACGATCCGCCGGGTGTCGGCGGGGTCGATCACGTCGTCGATCTCGAACATCTGAGCCGCGTTGAGCGCCTTGGCATTCTGCTGCGCGGCCGCCGTCGCCTGACGCACCCGCTCCTCGCGCTCGTCGTCGTCGGCGATCGCCTCGAGTTCCTTGCGCAGCCCCAGCCGCACCGCACCCTCGAGCCCCATCGGGCCGAGATGCGCGCCGGGCCACGCCACGGTGAGCACCGGCTCGTGCAGGCTGCCGCCCGTCATCGCCTGTGCGCCGAGGCCGTAACCCCGTCGCAGCACCACCGCGACCAGCGGAACACGCAGTGCTGCACCGGCAACGAGCATTCGCGACGCCCGCCGGACCAGCGCCTCGGCTTCGGCGGCGGGTCCGACCATGTAGCCGGGGCAGTCGATCAGCGAGACCACCGGAATGCCGAAGCAGTCGCACAGTTGCAGGAAGCGCGCCGCCTTGTCGGCCGCGGCGGCGGTGATCGCGCCCGCCATGTACCGCGTGTCGTTGGCGATGATCCCGACCGCGCGGCCCTCGATCCGGGCGAACGCGGTCACCATCTCGCGCGCCCACCGCGGCCGCAGAAACGTCACCGACCCGTCGTCGGCCAGCGTCTTGATCACGGGGGCGACGTCGTAGGCGCGTCGTTCGCGCTCGGGAACGACTGTGCGCAAAGCGGTTTGGTCGCCGCCATCGCCGGCGGGCAGCGAGCCCTGGAAGTAGCCCAGCAGCCGCTTGGTGACCGCGACCGCTTCTGCCTCGTCGGCGACGACGACGTCGACGACGCCGTTGGGTTCCTGCACCGAGATCGGACCGACCTCATCGGGGTGGACGTCACCGAGTCCGCCACCGGCGATCATCGCCGGGCCGCCCATGCCGATCGACGTGTCCTTGGTTGCCACGATCAGGTCGGAGGTGCCTGCGATGACGGCATTGCCCGCGAAGCAGCGGCCCTTCACCACCGCGATCCGCGGCACCACCCCGGAAAGCTGCGCCCAGAGCTTGAACGCGCGCGTCTCCAGCGAGGACACCGTGGGGTGGTCGGTGTCGCCCGGCCTGCCACCGCCGCCTTCGGCGAAGAACACCGTCGGCAGCCGCATCCGCTCGATCAGCTCGAACAGTCGGTCCTTCTTGCGGTGGCCGAGATAGCCCTGGGTGCCTGCGAGCACGGTGTAGTCGTAGGACAGCACGGCCGCGGCGCTGCGCTCGGCGCCGAACTGCGCGCCGTTGATGCGCGCGGTGCCTGCGACCAGACCGTCGGCCGGGGTGCGGGCGATCAGGTCGTCGAGATCGCGGCGGAACCGCTGAGCGGCGATCGCGAACCGCCCGTACTCGACGAACGATCCCGGGTCGACGAGATCGTCGATGTTCTCCCGTGCGGTGCGTCCGCCTGCGGCGTGCCGGCGCGCGACGGCCTCCGGCCTCGCCGCGTCCTGAGTCAGCGCGCGACGACGCTGCAGTTCGGCGAGGTCGTCGCGAATCGCCCCCGGATCGTCTGACATGGCGCTGAGCCTAACAACGAGACCGTGAGTCGTATCACCTATTAGTTAGTGGCCTATCTATTAGCGTACTATCGAAGCATGACCGCCGTCGACGAACGCATCGACCCGTTAGCACTGGAACGCCAGGTGTGCTTCGCGTTGGCCATCACCAACCGGGCGGTTTTGGCAATCTACCGGCCGCTGCTGGAGCCGCTGGGGCTGACCCATCCGCAGTATCTGGTGATGTTGGCGCTCTGGGACCATCACCGCTCCGATGAGAACGGCCGCGCGCTGTCGGTCAAACAGATCGCGTCGTCGCTACAGCTGGACTCGGCCACTCTCTCGCCGATGCTCAAGCGGCTCGAGGCGCTGGGGTTGATCACCAGGACGCGGTCGACCTCCGACGAGAGGGCCACCGACGTCGCACTCACCAAGGCGGGGATCGCGTTGCGGCGCAGAGCCCTCAAGATCCCGCCCGCCGTCGTAGAACGCCTCGGAGTCGGACTGGACGAACTGGAGCACCTGCACACCGTGCTCACCCGCATCAATGCCGCCGCGCTTGCGGCGGACGCCTTGGAAGGAAGCCGCTCATGAAGCGCCCCAACGTCATTCAGTACCTCGGCTACGTGTTCGGTCGCAGGCTTCCCGTCGAGTACCGCGACTGGGTGCGCAACGACCTCACCGGCCCGGGCGCCGTGCGCAGGCACATGATCCGGTACGCGATTCCGCCGCTGCTGATCCTCGGACCGTTCTGGCTGCTGCCCGCGTCGTTCTATGTGCACCTGGAGATGACGGCGCCGATCTACATCTGGGCGCTGCTGATGGCACTGGCTCTCAACAAGGTGTGGCGCCGGCACCGGCTCGCGCAGCACGGCCTCGACCCGAAACTGCTCGACGACATCGCCCGCGAGAAGAACGCGGCCTACCACGACGCCTACATCGCCAAGTATGGGCCGCGCCCCGAGGACACCCGCCGCAATTCGAACAGCAGCCCGTTCTAACCGCGTCGGGGCCGGCGTCCATCACCGTGTTCGCGGTGGCGAGGTCGACGAGCGTGTCACCCCGGGAGAGTTGTCCACAGGCTGATCGGCGAGCATCGGAATCTGTCATACCGGGGACTTAGCGTGCGGACATGACGAACTGGATCAACACCGTCAGCCGCGATCACGTGCAGCGTGGTGTGCGCGGCCGATTCACACAGGCGAACCACGGTAAGCCGCACATGTTGAAGAAGATGGCCCGAGGCGACTGGATCGTTTTCTACTCGCCGCGGACCGATTACCCCAAAGGCGAACCGCTGCAGGCGTTCACCGCCATCGGGCAGATCGTCGACGACGAGCCGTATCAGGCGGAGGTCTCCGAGGGCTTTAGCCCGTTCCGCCGCAATGTCGACTTCCTGCCCTGCACGGAGGCGCCGATCAGACCGCTGATCGACCACCTCGACTTCATCGAGGACAAGCGCCGCTGGGGCTACAAGTTCCGCTTCGGGGTTTTTCGGATCGACGATCACGACCTCGACGTGATCCGCTCCGCGATGACCGGATAGCGCTAGACCTCGTCGGGCCAGGCGCCCTGCGGGTCGAGGCCGTCGCTGTCGCCGCGTGGGTCTGGTTCACCCCAGTCATCCCACGTGTCCCGGCGTCGGTCTCGCGGGTCGATGATGCGGCGTCGCAGTTCGAGCAAGAGCTCCTCGGTGGAAAACTGCGACAGCACACTGGGATTCGTTGCCCGCAATGCGTATCCCTGACGCGGCGTGTCGGGAGTGGTCCGGCGCAACGTCGATACGAGCTCGTCGGGTTCACCGCCCGCGAGGATCTTCTCGACGCTGCCGGGCGCCCAGGCGAGCTTGTTCTCCAACATCGCGTACGTGCCGGGGCTGGCCTTGCGCACGCCGTGCTCGATGTCGGCCAGGGTGCGCACTGTGAACTGCAGGCTGTCGGCGAAGTCGGTGCGGCTGCGGAAACCGAGCGCGACCCGTCTGCTGACGACGTGGTGGCCGAGCCGTTCCAATGCTCGCCTGTCCATGGGGGCATCATGGCGCACGGCTTGCGCAAAGTCGAGACGCCATGCGCAGTTCTTTCTACTCGTAGTGCGAGGAACGGAATTCATTTCCGTTGTAGACCCGCGAGGTCGGCACGGACCTGGGTGATCGTCTCCCAGAACATCTCTTCGACCTTGTCCTTGGACAGACCGACCACCTCAACCCTCGGCGAACCGGCGAGTTCCCTGCGCACCACTTTGGCATCCGGCAGAGAGTCTCCGGTCCACCACTCCTGGCGGATGGCGAAATCGTCGAAGCGTTCGCCCTTGTCGGTGTCCCGCAACGCCGCGCGTCGCTTGCTCGCAGGAACGTGCGCCCACCATTCGGCACGCCAGTAGGGGCCGTCATAGGCGGCCGGCGGGGCACCTGTCTGCCATTCTTCGAGGGTGACTGGCTCCACTGGGCCGATGCCGTTGTAGGCCCGGGCGAAGTCCGTGGCCTCGTCGCCGTCCAGAAAGACTCGCTCGATGCGGTAGGTGTCGCCGCTGCCTGCTGTGGCCACGTAAACCGTCGTCATCGCCGCCTCCGAAATCGCCGGTAGCAGGCCTTCAGTGTGACAGGAGGCCGCCGTCACGTCTGACAAATGGCATGCTCGCTGCGCACACGTCGACGTCCACGTGAGAATAGAAATTGTTTCCGGTTTATTGACACAGTTGCCGTTTAGTTCTTACTATCGCTGGCACGGAACGACGCGGGGCTCGAGAACTGCAAGCGCCCTCGGTCCGCCCCCCTCTTCGGCAACGGCGCCGAAGTGCACCGAAAAGGAACACCCATGGCGGTTCAAGAGATCGGCACCGACGCTGTGTTCGTCGGAGCGGTAATCGGAACACTGATCGGCGCGAAGGCGAATGGCGACGGTGCCACCACCGTTTCCATCGACGCTTACACCGCGGTCAGAGGGTCGAACAGCCACGGATTCAGAACCAACCTCTACGACGCCACCGACGATGCGTACGACGACAACGTCGACGGCAATGTCGACGGCAACGTCGTTGTGAGCTTCGGTGGCCAGGTTCAAGCGCGCGGTCAGAAGGTGACCGACGCCGGCGAAGTCAGCCTTTCGGTGTGCGGCAGGTCCCTGAGCGGGCAGGCGGCGCACATCACGACGAGCCCGAATTTCCGCGGCTCGTAGGAAAGAGAC
>JAEZKH010000050.1 GCA_023415515.1 Actinomycetes bacterium | reverse complement strand
CCCACTGGAGGGAGGTGCTGTTACGCGGAGGTGGGGGACGCGCCCAGCACTCGTTGGAGGTCCGGCTTCATCTGCTCGAGCTGCTGTCCCCAGTAGCCCCAGCTGTGTGTGCCGTTCGGCGGGAAGTTGAACACCGCGTTCTGCCCGCCCGCGGCCACATACGTGTCCCGGAATGTTTCGTTGGTCCGCAGCGTGAACCCCTCGAGGAACTGCGCCGCCATCAGATTGCCGCCGTCGTTGCCCACGTCGAGGTCGGCGGGTGTGCCGTTGCCGCAGTAGATCCAGAGCCTGGTGTTGTTGGCCACCAGTTGGTTGATGTTGACCATCGGATCGTTGCGCTTCCACGCCGGATCGGTCGACGGGCCCCACATGCTCTCGGCGTTGTATCCGCCTGCGTCGTTCATCGCGAGACCGATCAGCATCGGCCACCAACCCTCGGACGGGTTGAGGAAGCCCGAGAGCGACGCCGCGTAGATGAACTTCTGCGGGTAGTAGATCGAGTAGGTCAGCGCTGTGCTGCCCGCCATCGAGATACCCACCACGGCGTTGCCGTTCTGCGACACTCCCTGGTTGGCCTCGAGGTACGCGGGCAACTCCTGGGTCAGAAACGTCTCCCACTTGTAGGTGTAGTCCTGGCCGTTGCCCTTGGACGGCTGATACCAGTCGGTGTAGAAGCTCGACATGCCGCCGACCGGCATCACGGTGGACAGGCCGGAGCCGTAGTACCACTCGAATGCCGGGGTGTTGATGTCCCAGCCGTTGTAGTCGTCCTGTGCCCGCAGGCCGTCCAGCAGGTACACCGCGTGCGGTCCGCCGCCCTGGAACTGCACCCGGATGTTGCGGTTCATCGACTGCGAGAACACGTCGAGATAGTCGACGGGCAGGCCCGGACGGGAGAATGCCCCTGCGGTCGCCGAGCCCCCGGCGACTCCGATCAAACCTGGCAGGGCTGCCGCCACGAGGGCGCTGGCCGCCAGTCGGCGTCCCCACTTGCCTCGAATCTTGTCAATCCAGTTCATAACGGCAACCAACCCACCTTTCCAATTACTTGTCTTCAAGCAATTGCCGTTGCTTTGCGTGCGCCAGTGAATCACCCGTCACATCAGTCACATGCGTACCAACACGGCGATTGGTTGTCGCGAAAGGCTAACGATTGCGACTCGGCCCGGACTCAGCAGCCCTGAACTGCGCAAACCCCATCGGCTAGCGTCGTCACGATGAGCGCGCGACGGTCGATGATGGTGGCGACGGTAGCGGTGTGCACACTCACAGCCGGCTGCGGCGGGGACGCCGGCGTCGACCTGAGCAGTCTCGACGTCGGGACGTATTCGACGGCGGTCCGCACCATCGCAGACCAGCCTTCGCTGCCCAACGGCATCGTGTTGGAGGGTATCCGGATGTCGGACGCCGTCGCCGACACCTCGCAGTTCGGTTCGCAACTGAACCATCTGTGGCAGGCCGGGCCGATCGTCGACACCGCGAGCATCGCGCCGGTAGTCGGCGAGGCCGGCAGCCGGGTGCTCGACCGGACCGGCTGGGTCGCGGGATATCGCGCCACCTACGCCGACGCGCCGCACGACCGGGACGACGGAGGCGGCCCGCCGTCGCACGTCGAGCTCTCGATCATGCTGCTGCGCTTCGCCGATCACGCCGCGGCGACGGCGGCCGCGTCGGCACTCGAGGCGGCCAGCTGGACCGACTTGAGCAACACCATCGCCGCGCCGCTGCCACGACGCCCCGAGATCGCGGCGCGCTACACCCCGGGAACCGGTGCGCTGCGACTCAACACTCCAGTCGGCCCGTTCGTGCTGCGGTTGGCGCTCGAGGCCCCGCCCGATGGAATCGAGAAGCGGATCGGCGAACTCGACGCCGCAGTCGACAGGGAATTCGCGCTGCTACGTGACTTCACACCGACGCCGATCGCTGACATCCCCTCGTTGCCGAGAGATCCCGATGGGCTGCTCGCCCGCATGGTCGCCACCGACCCGGCCGGCCCGCCACCCCCGTCGGCGACCTTTGCGGTGTATGGGCCGACGGGCGCGCTGCGCGACCAATCACCGGCGATCCGAGCGGCGAGGCAGTACGACAAATGGGGCGTGGATCGGCTCGCGGTCTCGGGTAACCAGCAGCTATATCTGTTGCGCGACAAGGAATCTGCCAAGGAGATGGCTGCCGAGTTCGCCGCGCGGGCTGACGGATCCGAACGTGAGATCGACGGTGATCCCGGCGTGCCCGACACACGGTGTTTCCAGACCAAGGCACCTGCCGCGGGCATACCGGGATACACCTGCCGGATGGTGTACGACGACGTCTACACCGCCATCCGCGCCGATACCGCGTCGAACGTCAAGCAGATGGCCGCGGCGCAGTACGCGCTCCTGGCTACCCGCTGAACCGATCAGACCTGCGTGACGTGCCGCGCTGTCAACTCCGCGAGGCTGGTCACCCCGAGCAGCCGCATGGTGCGGGCCACCTGGTCGGACAGGATCGCGATCGCACGGTCCACTCCCGCTTCGCCGCCAGCCATCAGGCCGTAGAGATAGGCACGCCCGACGAGGGTGAACCGGGCGCCGAGCGCGATGGCGGCCACGATGTCGGCGCCGGACATGATCCCGGTGTCCAGGATGATCTCGGTGTCGCCGCCGACCTCGCGCGCGACATCGGGCAGCAGGTGGAACGGCACGGGCGCCCGGTCGAGCTGGCGACCGCCGTGATTGGACAGCACGATCCCGTCGACGCCGAGGTCCACCACTGACTTGGCGTCCTCGAGGGTCTGGATCCCCTTGACCACCAGCTTGTTCGGCCACTGCGTCTTGATCCAGGCCAGGTCCTCGAACGTCACGGTCGGGTCGAACATCGAATCCAGGTACTCGGCCACCGTGCCGGGCCAACGATCCAGCGACGCGAACGACAACGGTTCGGTGGTGAACAGATCGAACCACCACCCGGGGTGGGGCAGCGTGTCGAGTACGGTGCGCAAGGTGAGGGCGGGCGGGATCGACATGCCATTGCGCGTGTCGCGCAGCCGCGCACCCGCGACGGGGACGTCGACGGTGACGAGAAGGGTGTCGAAACCTGACGCTGCCGCGCGTTCCACAAGCGCCATCGAGCGGTCTCTGTCTTTCCACATGTAGAGCTGAAACCAATTGCGTCCGTGGGGATTGGCTGTCTTCACCTCTTCGATGGACCTGGTGCCGAGGGTGGACAGCGAGAACGGGATCCCGGCCCTGGCCGCGGCGTGTGCGCCGGCAATCTCCCCTTCGGTCTGCATCAGCCGCGTGAACCCGGTGGGGGCGATGCCGAACGGCTGATCGACCCGACCGCCGAGCACCGTCCACCCGGTGTCGATGTCGGCGACGTTGCGCAGGATCGTCGGGTGGAACTGGATATCGCGGAAAGCCTGCCGCGCCCTTGCCAGTGAGAGTTCCTCTTCGGCCGCGCCGTCGGTGTAGTCGAACGCCGCTCTCGGCGTGCGCCGCTTGGCGATTCGTCGCAGATCGTCGATGGTCAGTGCCGTCGACAGCCTGCGGGCCGTCGGATTCAGTCGCGGTTTCTTGAACTGGATCAGCGGTGCCAGGTCGCGTGGTCTGGGTATTCGACGATCCATCGGTTCTCCTAGTCGGTCGCCGCCGAAAGGGCCCTGCGCACATCGGCGCGACGGTCGTCGATCGCACGCCCGATCTCCTGCAACAGTACCGGCTTTCGATCGACAAGTTCCTCGATCTGGTCCCGGCCCAGTTGCAGCACCGTCACCTCGGTCAGCGCGCGCGCCGCTGCCACGACGGGTTCGCGCGTCAGCGCGGTCTGGCCGAGGAAGTCACCCACCCCCAGGGTGCGCACCGTGACGATGGCGCCGTCCTCGCCGAGCGCCTCCAGCCGGACTTGGCCGTTGACGATGAAGTTCATCCGTTTGGGGATCTCGCCGGCGGATTGGATGTGTTCGTCGGCGCCGTAGCGCCTGAGCCGCGCATGCGGAAGCAGCGCTGCCGTGTCGTCATGGTTCAGCCGCAGCGTAGGGGCGATGATGCCGAGCGAGCGGTTCAGCCGCTCAGGCGTCTCGAATTCGTCCTCGGCCTCGTCCAGGTGGAGTCCGGCGCGCCGGGATGCATACCAAACCCAGCGCAGGAACGTGACTTTGGCGCCGAAGTCATCGGCGGGTGTCTGCAGCGGGATCGAGGTGGAATAGTTCTGTCCACCCGTTGCGTGACTGACAGGAGCCGAGCCGGGACGGAGTTGAGGTAGGCGGGCGGCGACCTGGTCGAGCATGCGGCACACGTCGTCGGGCGGATCGTCGACGGCGAAAACCGTCGCCACGCTGAGCGAGTGGCTGCCCGGCGGTCGGCTGAAGTTGGTGAACGACGCGGCGGCAAGCACCGAGTTCGGCATTATCTGCAGCCCGGCGCCGGTATCGATGTGCGTTGCGCGCCAGTTGACTTCGACGACGCGGCCGCGCGCGGTCGGGGTCTCGATCCAGTCTCCCAACTGGAACGGCTGCTCGAAGAGCACCAGTAGCCCGGAGATGATCTGGCCGACGGAGTTCTGCAGGGCGAGGCCGAGAACGATGGACGACACGCCGAGCGCGGTGAACAGGCCGCCGACGTTGGCGCCCCAGATGTAGGCGAGGATGAGCGCGATGCCGACGGCGATGAGAGCGAAGCGGGCGACATCGAGGAAGATCGATGGAATCCGCTTGCGCCACGACCCTTCCGGCGCGCCTTGGAACACCGTGGCGTTGAGCCCGGAAAGCAGCAGGACAAGGACGATGACGAAGAACACCGTCGACACGATGCGCACACCGGTCGCCTCACCCGAGACCTGCATCGCCTGCACCAATAGCAACAGCAGTGCCCCCAGCGGCAGGATATACGTGCGCAGAAGGTGAACAGGCCTGGCCAGGAGGCTGTTTCGGCGGCGCAGCGCGTTGTGCAGTTCGGTCAACGTCACCAGCGCGATCGGGAAGCCGACCGCGATCCCGATGGCCCAGTAGAACCATTGTGTGTCGAGGATGCTGCTCACTGGTGGTGCTCCGCCAACCGCCAGACGGGCTCGGTGTCGTCGTCGCCGACCTCACCGGCAGCGGTGAAGTCCCTGGTGTCCCGCATGACGTCGTAGACCCGAGACGTGACGTAGATCCCGGGCTGCGGCGAACCGCTCTGTACCCGGTAGGCGATGTTGACCGCCGACCCCCACATGTCGTAGGCCAGGGTCTGTCTGCCGACGAGCCCGCTGGTGACCATGCCCGTGTCGATGCCTGCGCGCAGCTTCAGATTGTTTCCGGTCTCGACATTGAATCGTTCAACCACTCGGCGCATCTCGATCGCGAAATCGACGGTACGGCGGACGTTGTCGAGTCGCGGAACGCTCAGCCCGCAGCTGGCCAGGTAGCCGTTGTGCAGGGTGCGCACCTGTTCGACGCCGAGGTTCTCAGCCGCGGCGTCGAATTGACGGGTCAGCTTGTTGACGATCGCGAGCAGTTCGTCGGAGTTCAACTCGGCGCCGAGCTCGTCGAGGCCGATGATGTCGGCGTACACCACGGTCACGTTGTGGTGGTCCTGGGCGATCGTCTCCTCGCCCTCGCGGTAGCGTTGCACCACCGGTTCCGGCATCAGCGACAGCAGCAGGCGGTCGTTTTCGCGCCGCTGTTCGGCGATCAGGTCCTCCTTGATGGCCAGATTGCGGCTCATATCGTTGAAAGCGACGGTGAGGTCGCCGAATTCGTCCCGGCTCTGCACCGGCAGGGTGACCTTGTAGTCGCCTGCGCTGATCTGCTGGGCGCCTGCCTCCAACCGCCGGATCGGCCGAACGAACAAGCGCGCCAACAGCATTGCCGCCAGGCACACGACGAAGATGATCGCCGCGGTCGACAACACCAGTGTTCTGGTGAAAGCGGTAACCGGCGCGAACGCCTCGCTGGTGTCGATCTCGGCGATCACCGACCAGTTGAGGCCGGGAAGGTCGACCGGCGCATAGGCCTGCAGCGATTCGTGGCCCAGGTAGTCCTCAGCGATGAGTGTGCCCTGGTGGCCGCGCTCGGCGAGCCTCGTCGCCTCGGTCTTGATCGGTTGAACCAACGTCGTGCCGCCCTGGCGCAGCGACGCCTCCGCGACCGACGGCGGCGTGCCCGCATCGATCACGTCGCTTTTGAACTTGTCCGGATCCTGCAGAAACAGTCGCGAATCCGAGCGCATCAAATCGTCGGGGCCCACCAGGAAGGTCTCGCCTGTCTTGCCCATCCCCACGGATTCCCATTGCTTGTCAGCGGTCATCAGCCGGTTGATCTTCGAGATCGGGAACTGCAGCGCCAGCACACCCTCGACGCGGCCCGCCTTTCCGACCGGCGACATCATCCAGGCGGTGGGCTCGTCGGCGGGCTGATAGTCGCCGAAGTCGGTGACGCCGACGTAATCGACGGCGTTGGACGCCAACGTCTTCTCATAAGCCTCGCTCAGCTCACCTCGACGATAGGGTCCGGTGAGGACGTTCGTGCCCAGATCGACACCCTTGTAAGCCGAGTAGACGACGTTGCCGCGGGTGTCGAGAAGAAGCGCGTCCTCGAACTCGAAGCGTTTGACGATCTCCCGGAAGAAGTCGTTGTACTGCGAGTTGGCCGCCGACCATGGACTGCCGTCGCGTGCATCGTCGAAGGCGAGCGCCTTGTCCCAGTCGTCGAAGGGGGCGGTGTAATACGCCTGCAGGTACTTCTGCGGGTTCGACGTCGGCAGCAGTGCGGCGACGTCGAGCCGGTTGCCGGTTTGGTCCTCCTCTGCTTTACGGAACTGCCTGTCGTAGTAGTCGACGACCGACTGCCACTGGACCGGGCTGATCGTGGCGTCGTTGAGCTGATCGAAGCCCGCGGTGAAGGCCCTGACCGCTTCGGTAGTGGTAGCGCCCCTGGTGTATATGACGAGCGAATTCTTCAGGTCGGAGAATTGCGCCTCCAATTGACGCGTCTGTGAAGCGCGTATCTCGGTGAGCCGGTCGAAAACCGACGCCCGCAACGACGACCGGCCGGACTGGTAGCCGATGACACCGACCACGGCCGCCGACAGCACGCTGGTCACCAAGAGCATCGCCAACAGCTTGGACTGAATACTGATGCGGGACAGCACCCGGCGACGGACATTCCTGGTTTTCGGCGCCGAAGCCGGTGGCGCTGCCGGATTGTCTGTTTCGTTCGTAATTGTCATTGAATCCCGAAGACTAGCTTGCGAAACTTGCATGTGAAATGAATGTCGGCAAATCGCTGTGACGAATCCACCGGACCCATACGACCTTCGGCGCTTCCTCGAAGCCCAGGCCGCCGTCTATGACGATGTGCTCGCCGAACTTCGCGATGGTCGCAAGCGCAGCCACTGGATGTGGTTCGTGTTCCCGCAGTTGCGCGGGTTGGGCAGCAGCCCGACGGCGCTGCGTTACTCGATCTCCTCGCTCGACGAGGCGCGCGCGTACCTCGCACACGAGCAGCTGGGTCAACGGCTCAGGGAGTGCGCGCGGTTGGTCACCCGAATCGACGGGCGCACCGCGCGTGAGATCTTCGGCTCACCCGACGACCTGAAGCTGCGATCGTCGATGACGCTCTTCGCCCGCGCATCCGACGACAGCGGTGACTTTGTCGCGGTGCTCGAGAAGTTCTACGACGGCGAGGAGGATGCGGCGACGCTCGCGCGGTTGTCCTGACTCACGCCGGGGCGATGATCAGCCAGCCGTGCGGTTCGATCTCGGCGGAGGAGACGGTGTGCTGCGGCGGCGCACCCGATCCGGCGACGACGCGGCCGTTGGGCCGGCCGAACTCGCTCAGCGTCACCGTCATCGGCGCGTCGTCGACGTTGAGCGCCACGAGAAGTTCGTCGGATTCACCGCGGGTGGAGAAGACGAACTGCGTGTTGCTCAGCTTCTGCGCGGACGTCCTCGCGGTGTGCAACCAAGGATGCCGCCGCCGCAATCCGATCAGGTACTGGTGTAGCCGGTAGATGTCGCGGCCCTGGTCGTCGACTCGCATCGGCGGCGTGGTGAATTCCGGCCGGACGGCGTCGTCACCGCCGGCCCGTTCCTCTTTGATGCCGCGGTAGGCCGACTCGTCACCCGCGTACACGCTGGGGGTGCCGCCGACGGTGAGAAGGACGACGAGTGCGTGCTCGAGATGCCGGGTGTTCTCCAGCTTGCTGGCGATTCTGGTGACGTCGTGGTTGCCGAGAAACGTCATCGGCACGAAGACGTCGAGGAATTCGTTGTGCCGCGTCAATGCATGCTCGAGTTCGTGGAAATTGCCGTCGTTGAGGCTGCTCCAGATCGCCTTCCACAGCTCGTACTGGGTGACCGAATCGAATCCGGCTTCGCGGACGTGTGCCGAGTAGTCGCCGTGGATGACCTCGCCGACGAACCACGCGTCAGCGAATTCCGTGCGCACCCGCGGCAGCACTGTGGCCCAGAAGCGGTCGGGAACGGCGTAGGCGGCGTCGAGACGCCAACCGTCGGCCCCGCGGCCGAGCCAATGTTTCATGACGTCGACGGTGTAGTCGATGACACTGGGGGCGTCGTGGTTGAGCGCTATCAGTTCTGCGTGTCCCTCGAATGTCTCGAAGCCGTCACCGGTGGGCCGAAACCACGAACGGTCGTGACCGGCGACTGCGTCGCGGTAGCGTGGGAATTCGGTGCCGACGTGATTGAAGACGCCGTCGAGCAGCACTCGCAGACCGCGCCGGTGCGCCTGGGCGACAAGTTCGTCGAAGTCGCTGTCGTCACCGAGCCTCGGGTCGATGCGGTGATGGTCGGTGGTGTCGTAGCCGTGGGTTCTCGACGCGAAGATCGGGCCGAGCGCGATGCCGGAGGCGCCGAGTTCGACGGCGTAATCCAGCCATTCGACGATGCGGCGCAACCGGTGTTCACCGGCGGCGGGCGGTGTGTCGGACGGATATGCGCCGACGAAGCCGAGTGGATAGATGTGCCACCAGATAGCGTGCTCGACCCACTTCGGTTCCTTGGGCGAAGACGCTTTCATGGCCGGAATCTCGCCTCGTAGAGCGATTTCATGGTGTCGGCGTACTGGTCTGCGGGGCCATCGGCGACGATCCGCGGCGCGACCGCGGTGATGGGAAGGGGTGCCACAGGTGGGGGTGTCGCCCCCCACTCGGCGAGCCACTGGGTCAGTTGCGCGCTCGACGTGGCGTAGACGATGCGTCCGAGTCCCACCCATGCGTGCGCGGCGGAGCACATCGGGCAGTGCTCGCCGGAGGTGTAGACGGTCGTCTGACTCCGCTCGGCCTGCGTCAGGTTCTCCGCTGCCCACCGTGCGATCGCGAATTCCGGGTGCCTGGTCGCATCGCCCCCTGCGACCCGGTTGCGGTCTTCGAAGAGCGTGCGGCCGTCGGTATCGACCAGCACCGAACCGAACGGCTCGTCGCCGTCGTCGAGGGCTGCCCGTGCGAGTTCCACGCAGCGGTCGAGACGGCCGAGGTCGTCGTCGCTGATGCCCACAAGCGGTGAGTTTACGCATCGGCGTCGTCGGCGTGGCCGGTGTGCAGCGCGGCGGTGTACGCCGGTGGGAAAGCGCTTGGCCGGTGCCGCGGGCGACGCGGTGTCAGTCGACCGGTGCTAGCTGCCGAGGTCGCAGTAGGGCTCGACAGCCGAAACGCTCATGGAGGGCACGATAATTCACTCGCGACGCCGTGGCGAGGAGGGCGAGCAGAGCGCCCGCCGCGCCCCACGTGGCGAGCGTCAACAGCGGCGTCGCCGCGCCGTGGCCGTCGAAGTAGGAGATGCTGCGCAGCAGCGAGACGCCAGAACCTTGCGGCACGATCGTCGTGAACGTGGAATAGAAGGGTGACAACAGCGGCCTGCCGACGGGTCCTGCCGCCGCAGCGTTGCCGACGACGACGAGGAAGAGCGTCAGCAGCGCTGAGGCAGCCGATCCGAACGCGGCAGCGATCCCGGTGACCGCGCCGCCGACTGCCAGGGAGTACAGCCACAGCGCACCGAAGACCAGCCACGTGTGCCCGGTCAGGGCACCGAGGACGGCGTCGATGTAGACCGTCACGACACCGGCGAGCAGTGCCGAGTAAGAGGCGAGCGTCAGGGTGCGCAGCAGCATCGTGACCGGCCGGTGCACCTTGCCCATGAGGTAACCGACAACCGTGGCGCCCAACGTCGCTCCGATCGAGAGGAAGATGATCGCGTAGAACTCCACTGTGCCCGAAGGATCGGCGGCTGACGTCGGGGCGACGTCCTCGACTGTCGCGGTGAGTCCGCCGCGACCCGCGACCTCGCGGCCAACGGACTCGGCCGCAGTGGCGACGCTCTTGCCGCCGCCGCCGGCGACATAGATCGTCATCTCACCGGACGGGGAGATCACGAAGGCGGTGTCTGCTTCGCGTCGACTGACCTGCAGGCGCGCTGCGGTGTCCCCGTCTACGGCGTTGACCGCCAACGCATCCCGGCCGCGGAGCTGATCGACGACCTGTTCCGGGGCGGCCACCGCGACGGTGAGATGGTGGAGGGTGGGTTTGGCGAATGCACCGGAATAGCTGGCGATCATGGCGATGACGAAGATCGTCAACGCCGCCATCGCGAGCACCGTTGTGCGGATTGCTGTTCTCGTCACCGTTGCTGAAGCATGTCGTGCCATCGGGGGAAGTCCTTCCGTGAGGTCTTGGGTCAGGGGGTCACGACGGCCGACGAGAGCGCAAGCAGCGCCTCGACGGTGTCGAGTGCGGCCGTGATCCTGGCGTGCAGATCGGGGGCGTCTTCGTCGTCCATCCAGGCCCGCAGCACCTCGATGAGTCCGCCGACCAGAAATCCCGCGACCGACTGGGCCGTCAGCCCCTCGTGGTCGATGACGGCCGCCTCTGCGATCTGCTCACAGGCCGGTAGCAATTCGGTCCGGAAGGCCGCGAGCACCCGCAGGGTGACCACGCTCGGGACGACGTTGCGATACATCGCGCGGTGTTCGGCGGCGAAGTCGAACAGCGCAACGATCCGGGTACGGGGATCTTTGTCGGCGTGCGCGGTGGCCGCGGCGAAGGCGGCTGTGAACGCGTGCGCGATCGCGTCGTCGCGGTCGCGGAAATGCTGGTAGAACACCTGCCTGCTCACCGCCGCGCGGTCGACGATGTCGCTCACCGTCAGTTGGTCGACCGGGCGTTCGTGTGCCATCGCGAACGCGGCGTCACGCAGCTTGGCGCGAACGCGCTCCGCACGCGGATCGACACTGTGGGTTCGTGCTGCCACACGTGCAGGCTAGTCGCTTTCATAGACAAATGACTACGACAACTTAGGTTATCTAAAGCACCCCGGCGGTCGAGGTGCGATACCGGTCACGGCGCCGCTGACCGGCGCGTCCGGGTGGGCGCCGACCGGTCCGAGAATTCGACTTCAGACTGGAAAACGTGTTCTAGTTCTGCGGTGCTCGAGTTCACCCACATCGGGGATCTGACCTCCGACGAGGTCGATCGGATGCGCGCCGTCTATCAACCGCTGGCCGAGTCGGTCCGCGCACTGGTCGACGCGACGATCCGGACCGAGGTCGACGCCGCGGAGGTGGCCGCCGTCAGGGCGGAGATCGACGCCGCAACCGCGAGACTGCGCGCCAAGCAGATCGACGGGGCGTTCGGGGTCCGTTACACCACCGGCGGTGACTCGATGGCCTGGGGCAACCCCGTCGTCGGAATCCGCAACCCGATCGCGCCGCCGCTGGTGATCCACACCGACGCAGACGGCGGCAAGTACACCGACTTCGTCGTGGGTGCGGCGTACGAAGGTCCGCCCGGACACGTGCACGGCGGCATATCGGCCTTGGTGCTCGACCACGTGCTTGGCGAGGCGGCCAGCGACGGAATTCTGCCCCGCTTCACCGGCACCATCACGTTGCGGTATCTGCGCACGACACGGCTGGGTCGATTGCACGCCAGGGCGCGCATCGAGCGCACCGACGGTGTCAAGACCTATGTCGTCGGACACCTCGCCGACGAAGCGGGTATCACCGTGGAGGCCGAAGGCGTGTTCATCACACCGAAGTGGGCGCGCGACGAGACCTGAGACATTCGCTCACGCGTTGTCGCGGGCGTCGGACGTGATGCCGGTGAGGCTGCGCGTTATCGCGCCGATTTCGGCCACCAGGACGCGGGCCGCGCCGTCGTCGGACACGACATGTGTTGCCGCATCTCGTAATTGCTCGGCTGCCGCGGTCAGCCGATCGGTGTCCACGGTCCACGGGGTGGCCGGTGTCGCCGGGTCTCCACGGATCACCTCGACGTAATCGTCGACGGCGAGCACGAATTCTCGGCTCAGCGCCGACGACGGGTGCGGCGGCAGGCTGCGCTCCAGGGATGTGCACGAACTGGTCACCGCGTTCAGCGCCGCGCGGAACGAGCGCAGCCACCGCCTCAGGTCGCGAGACTCCACCCTGGTCGCGCCGGCGGCGGCCTCGAAAGCGGACCGGGCCCGGACCGCGCGCTGCCATGCCGCGGCAAGCGCGTCCTGCGGGTTGTCCAGGTCATGGACGAACGCTTTGACAACGGTTGCAGCGTAGTCAATCTCGGTTTTCAGCAATTCGCCTGCACGCTGCCGCAGCCGGATCAGGGCATCATCGGGAATGATCACATGGAACAGGACCGCCAGCGCACCCCCGATGGCGACCGCCAGCAACAGATCGCTGACCGAAGGTGGAGCCCGGGTGATGTCGAGAAGCAGAGCGATCGTCGCACCGAACGCCGCCGTCACCGCGATGTAGCCGAAAATCGATACCGCGTAGGCGATGCCGAGAAACAGCACAGCGACGATGGCCGCAAGCAGTCCTGCAGGCTGCCAGAGCAGGGTGAGCGCGGAAGCCACCACGACGCCGACGCAGATCCCCGCCACGCGGCCGACACACCGGGTGTAGGTGTGCGCGGTCTCCGGTCGCATGACGAGCAACACCGTCAGCGGGACCCAGTATCCGCCGGGCAGATCGGCGAAACGCGCGATCGCGGTTGCCGACGCCGTCGCTCCCGCGAGCCGGACCGCGTGCCGCGCGATCGGCGATGTGGGGTCGAGGTGGCGACGAACGGTTCGCAGCGCCGTCTTGATTGCCCCCGCCCAGTCGGACAGCCTGCGCCGGCCGAACCGGAGCGCGTCGGCGCGGTGCAGTTGGCGTGAAAGCCGTTGTGCGACCCCGGCATCCAGGGCGCCGACCGCCGAGACGGCGGCGTCAACGTCGGCCAGGGCGTACTCGGCATCGCGGCGCGCCGTCCGATTCTGCGCCGCGATCGCCGTCAGCGTGTCCGCCGCGGCGGTCAACAGCCCGCCGACCGCCCGATTCCCGACGGCCTTGCCGCGAAGTGCCATCAACGTCTTGCCGATCTGGTCGGGGAGGGCGTGCCAGTCGCGGTACGCCGGGGAGCGCCGATTGGCCTGGGTTTCGGTGGTGCTGAACGCCTCTTTACACTCCAGCAGCTGCGCCGAGTCGACCTCGGCCGACGTGTCCGCGACCAGCTGGCGGGCATCGGCGCCCAACGATCGGTAGACCTTGGTCAGCGCGTCGCGCTCGAGCTGCCACCGCCGAGGCGGCCAGACCGCGATCAGCGCGGCCTGGGCAAGACCGGCGAGGACGGCGAACAGTGCAGACGCCAGTGCGGCCGGAACCGACTGCGAGTGCTGGATCACCAACAGAAGACCCGATGTCCCCGCGAGCAGCCCGGCCGATGCGCCCACGGCCCATTGCATCCCGGCCGCAAAGCACCACAGGGCGACGACTGCGACGAACAGGACGCTGTAACCGGCCGTCAACCCGCCAACGAAGACCGCCGTCCCCAACTCGACGGACACCGCGAACAGGATCGGTATCCGGCCGAGTGGATTGTCCTGCAACGCAATGGCCCCGGCGATCGCGCCGGCGGCCGCAGCCGATGTCGCAGCGCCCGGCGGCGCCCACAGCAGCGCGAGGGTCGTCACCACCAGCACGCCGAGCAGGCTGCGCGCGACGGCACCGTTGTCCGGTAGGTGCATGCGCAGGCCGAGCCCCTTGATCACTCGACCATTCTCACCCCGCGGAGCCCGCATCCGGGTCAGGCAGGCAGGCGGACATGTCGACGCTCAGTCGGGGTTGAACGCGGTTCGGCACCGTTAGGCTCGGATGTGTGGAGAAAGTGATGCTCACGCTTCGCGGCGTCGACGCCGACGACGCCTGGTGCGCGAGGCTGCGCACGAAGGTGGCCGCCGATCTGCTCGACATCGGGCTGCCGGGCCTGGCCATCAACGTGTGCGACGCCGAGGTGCGGGACTCGCTGATGACGCTGACGACGATGGACCCGCCTGTGATCGGCTTCGTCAGCGTGTGGACCCAGCAGTACTACGGCGCCCAGGTGCAAGCGGTCACCGCGCTGCTGCAAAGCGAATGTGACGACGTCGCCGCGTATCTCGTCACCGAATCAGTTCCCCTTGCCCCGCCGGTGACCGTGCCGGGGCAGCGTACCGCCGGACTGGCCAACGTCGCTTTGCTTCGCAGGCCCGCCGACCTCGACGAGTCGACGTGGTTGTTGCGCTGGCACATCGACCACACGCCGGTGGCGATCGAGACGCAGGCGACGTTCGGTTACACGCAGAACGCAGTGGTGCGAGCGTTGAGCCCGGTCGCGCCCTCGGTATCGGCCATCGTCGAGGAACTCTTCCCGATCGAAGCGGTCCGGGATTTGCATGCGTTTTTCGGGGCCGCCGACGACGACGATCTACGCGACCGGATGGAGCGGATGATCGCAAGCACATCGGCCTTCGGGGCGAACGAGAACGTCGACACGGTGCCGACCAGTCGCTACGTCTACCGCAGCCCGTTCGACGGTACGAGGAAGGTGGCCAGATGACGACACTCGAGGAAGCCGTTGCACTGGCGCGCGCGGAGAGCGGGCTGACGGTCGTGTCGACGCTGCGGGCCGATCACACCATTCAGGCCTCCCTGGTGAACGCGGGGTTGTTACCGCACCCCGAGAGCGGCAGGCCGGTGCTGGGATTCGTCACCTATGGCCGCGTGAAGCTCGCAAACCTGCGGGCGCGCCCCCAACTGGCGGCGACCTTCCGCGACGGCTGGCGGTGGGCGACGGTCGAAGGCACCGCCGAGCTTGCCGGACCCGATGATCCCCGGCCATGGCTTTCCGATTCCGATCAGCTGCGGCTCCTGCTGCGTCAGATCTTCACCGCCGCAGGCGGCACCCACGACGACTGGGAGACCTACGACAAGACGATGGTCGATCAGCGACGCACCGCGGTACTGGTGGCACCCACCCGCGCGTACAGCAACGGTTGATGCTTACTCTTGCGCGGTGACCCTGGAGATCACCGACGAAAATCGGGTACGGACACTCCTACTCGACCGACCCGAGGCGCTCAACGCCTTCAACGAGGCGCTCTATGAGGCCACGGCGCTGGCGATCCGGGCAGCCGCCGCCGACGACGACGTCGCGGTTCTGCTGCTCACGGGCAATGGCCGAGCTTTCAGTGCGGGCAACGACCTCAAGGAGATGGCGACGCGCATCACCGACCCTGCGATGGCCGGGCAGGGCAGCCACTTCACGTCGTTGATCGATGCGCTGACCGACTTTCCGAAGCCGTTCATCTGTGCCGTCAACGGACTCGGGGTCGGAATCGGCACGACGATCCTCGGATATGCCGACCTCGTGTTCATGTCTTCTGAGGCGCGACTGAAGTGCCCCTTCACCAGCCTTGGCGTCGCTCCAGAGGCGGCATCGTCATACCTGTTACCGCAGCTGATCGGCAGGCAGAACGCGGCTTGGCTGTTGATGTCCTCGGAGTGGATCTCGGCCGAAGAGGCGCTGCGCATGGGACTGGTCTGGAAGGTGTGTGCGCCCGACGAGCTCCTTGCCGATGCGCGCAGGCATGCCGAAATCCTTGCGGCCAGGCCACTTCCGAGCCTGATCGCGGTGAAGCGCTCACTGGCCGACCCGCTGCGACCCGGCATTGCGGCGGCAACCGACCGCGAGAACGCTCATTTCGCGGAGCTCATGGGTGGTTCGGCCAATGCGGCCGCGCTCGCCGCGTTCGCCGGCAAGCGGGGCGGGCCGGGCGCTTAGCGTCTCGCCGGTGACGGCGCACCGTCGTCGGCGAAGTGCGCTTCGATGATCGCCCGAACCGTGCGCTTGCATCGTCCGCAGTCCGAGCCGGCTCCGCAGGCGGCCGCCACTTCCTTCGATGTCGAGGCGCCGTTGGCGACGCACTCGCTCACCACGTGGCTGGTGGCTCCTGTGCAGAGGCAGACGAACATCGGTCAGACCGTCAGTTCTTGTTCTCGATGGACATCAGATGGGCGAACTTGCCGACGAACTGCGTCGGATAGGCACCGAGTCCCACGTTCGACATCCACTCGGCTGCGGCGTCGGGGTGGTCGATCCACTGCCGAGCACTGATCTCGTTGTCGATCTCCTGCAGGATCATCACTTCCTGTCCGTCGTCGAGCGCGCGGTACACCCAGATCTTGCGGACGCCGCTCTGCCTGAACCGGTCGAGCCCGTCGTGCACCTTCTCCATCAGCGCCGTCACATCGGCGACGGACGACATCACGCCGACGACGATCCGGCCGACATGATCCTCCGGGGACGGGGCGTCGAGGTCGATCTTCTCGACGACCTGGCCACCGAAGATGGGCGGGATGTCGTCGAGGCCTGCGATGTCGAACCACTCGAACACGGCGGGGGAGCGGATCAGGTCCCGTATGGAGCTGGCGTGCCGAATTCCGATCGTCACCAAAACCCGGTCCGGTTCCCAGATAGAGGTGTAGAGAACGACGTGATGCGCGCCGATCGACGCCAAACTGTCGCGGCGGCGGTTGAGCCAATTCCACATGCGGTCGACATCGTCGACGCGAAAATCGCACGCGAGAATTAGTGAGTGCAATTTGAACTCACTCATCATCGACCTTCGTTCCGATGCGCTCGCGATCATGTTAGCGCAGTCTAACCTTAGTAAGCTGAGGCAGTCCAGAAACCTGGGCCGTACTTAGCTTAGGCAGTCCATCTGCCCAGCCCCCATCTTCGTCCTCCCGGCCGAACTCCGTTGCCGCAAAGCGTGAAACACACCGCACAGCCACCGAAGTTGCTTCGATCATGCGCATGCGTGGACTAGATTGGACCCACAACACAACACAGCCCACCACCAATGAGGCGCGCGGCGCCGAGGAGCCACCATGCACGGGGACCCGGACGTTCTGAAATTGCTCAACGAGCAATTGACGAGCGAATTGACAGCCATCAACCAATATTTTCTGCACGCCAAAATGCAGGAGAATTGGGGATTCACGGAATTGGCTTCCCATACCCGTGCGGAGTCGTTCGATGAAATGCGGCACGCCGAGACGATCACCGACCGCATCCTGCTCCTCGACGGGCTGCCGAACTATCAGCGGCTCTTCTCGCTGCGGGTGGGCCAGACGGTTCGTGAGCAGTTCGAAGCCGATCTGGCCATCGAGCACGAGGTGGTGGAAAGGCTGCGGCCTGGCATCATCATGTGTCGCGAAAAGCAGGACGCCACCAGCGCCAACATCTTCGAGCAGATCCTGGCCGATGAGGAGAACCACATCGACTACCTGGAAACCCAGCTCGAGTTGATGAACAAGCTCGGTGAGGAGCTCTACCTCGCGCAGTGTGTCTCCAGGCCGCCGGGTAGCACCGCCGGCTGAGCCCGGCGCGTGAGCGCGTTTCGCCGTCGACCGCGCGTGTAATTCTGCGGTCCGGGGTCGCCGTAACATTTGTAGCCTGTCTAACGATATGGCTTCGTACGGTTGACGGCTACCGGAAGGCAGGTATGACCGCTCAGGCAGCGACTGCGGAGGTCCCGCACCCGGAGTCGAGCAGCGCGGGCATCAGCCCGCAACGCCGCAACTTCATCTTCGTGGCGGTGCTGCTCGGCATGCTGCTTGCCGCCCTGGACCAGACGATCGTGGCCACCGCGCTGCCGACCGTGGTCGCCGACCTCGGCGGAGCCGGTCACCAGTCCTGGGTCGTGACGAGCTATCTGCTCGCCTCCACCATCGTCACCGCGATCGTCGGCAAACTCGGCGATCTCTTCGGCCGTAAGGCCGTGTTCCAGACGTCGGTGGTGTTCTTCCTTGCCGGGTCCGTGCTGTGCGGCCTGAGCGGTTCGATGACGATGTTGGTCGCGTCGAGAGCGCTGCAGGGTATCGGCGGCGGCGCGATCATGGTCACGGCCATGGCCGTCATCGGCGAGGTGATCCCACTGCGCGAGCGGGGGCGATACCAGGGTGCGCTCGGCGCCGTGTTCGGCGTCACGACCGTCATCGGGCCGTTGCTCGGCGGCTTCTTCACCGACCACCTGACCTGGCGGTGGGCGTTCTGGATCAACATCCCGGTCGCCGTCGTCGTGCTCCTCGTCGGCGCTGTGGCCATTCCGGCGCTGGCCAAGTCGGCGCGGCCGACCATCGACTACGCCGGCATTCTGTTCGTCGGCCTCGGCGCGTCCGGCCTGACCCTGGCCACCAGCTGGGGCGGCGGCGAGTATGCGTGGGGATCTCCGATGATCATCGGCCTCTTCGTCGCGTCGTGCGCAGCGCTCACGGGCTTCGTCTGGGTGGAACTGCATGCGGCCGAACCGATCCTGCCGATCAGGTTGTTCGCCAGCCCCGTGTTCACCGTGTGCTGCATCCTCGGGTTCATCGTCGGCTTCGCGATGCTCGGCGCGCTCACCTTCCTGCCCACCTTCATGCAGTTCGTCGACGGCGTCTCGGCGACGACATCGGGCTTACGCACACTGCCGATGGTGGCAGGCATGCTCATCACCTCGATCGGCAGCGGCAACATCGTCGGGCGCACCGGCAGGTACAAGATCTTTCCCGTCGCAGGCACCGCGATCATGGCCGTCGGATTCGTGCTGCTCTCGACGATGGACGCGTCGACGCCGACCTGGCAGCAGTCGGTGTTCCTCTTCGTCCTCGGATCAGGGATCGGGCTGTGCATGCAGGTGCTCGTCCTCGTCGTGCAGAACACCGCGAGCTTCGCCGACCTCGGTGTGGCGACTTCGGGCGTCACCTTCTTCCGCACGATCGGAAGCTCCTTCGGCGCAGCCATTTTCGGCTCCCTGTTCGCAAACTTCCTGGCAGCCCGGATCGCTCCTGCGCTGGCCGCGGGCGGGGCGCCGCCGCGTGCCGCGGAGTCACCACAGGCGCTGCACGCGCTGTCGCCGGAGGCCGCTGCGCCGATCGTCGACGCCTACGCCGACTCGCTCGGCACGGTGTTCCTGTGCGCCGTGCCCGTCGCCGTGGTCGGCTTCGTCGTATCGCTGTTTCTCAAGGAGATACCGCTGCGCGAGATGGAGGCGGTGTCAGCCACCGACCTCGGCGAGGGCTTCGGCATGCCAAGCAACGAGTCGCCGGACAAGATCCTCGAAGTCGCCATCGGGAGGTTGATGCGCCACTCGCCGGAGATCAGGCTGCGAAACATCGCCGGCCAGGCTGGATGCGAATCCGACATCGCCCTGCTGTGGGGGGTGATCCAGATCTACCGGCAGAGCCAGGTGTTCGGGTCGGCGCGGCTGTCCGACATCGCCGAGCGCCTGCGCGTGCCGCAGGAAGTCCTCGCATCGACGTTCGACCGGCTTGTCGATTCGGGGTACGTGTTGCGCGCAGGCGACCAACTGTGGCTCACCCAGGCCGGCGTGAGCCAGGTCGGTTGTGCATCGGCGGCGCTGGCCAATCGCATCGTCGAAAAGCTCGCCGCGTCATCGGCATTCGAGGGGCGTCCGGATCGCGAGCAGGTGGAGGAGGCACTGGAGCGGATCGGCCTTCGCGTACTCGTGCAGCGCGAGTGGGGCGATGACCGCTTCGCACCAACCGGCGACAAAGTCGGCTAGCTGCGGCGACACCCAGATTTCTAGAACGCGTTCCACTTCTTCGGCGGTCGGCGTACGATTCCGGCCCATGAGCCGGATCGGGGACTTCGCCGACGACGACGCCGCCGCCTGGGCGGTCAAATCACCCGACATCGGGGCGGGCATGGCCCGTTTCGTCGACGCGGTCTACCACAAGAATCGGCTTCCGATGCGGGTGCGCGAACTGGCGCGGATGGTGATCGCACTCGACAACGAATGCGTGGTGTGCCAGAACACGCGCGACTCCGGGGGCGGCACCGCGGGCGGCGACGAAGACCTCTACGACCCCGCGGCCCAGTGGCGGACCTGGCCCGGCTACAGCGACCAGGAGCGCATCGCCGCCGAATTCGCCGAACGCTTCGCCCGCGACCACACCGGCCTGCGTGAAGACGACGACTTCTGGGAGCGCTCACGGGAACACTTCAGCGACGAGTTGATGACCGATCTCGCGCTGTCGTGCGCAATGTGGCTGGGCATGGGAAGGATGCTGCGCACGCTCGACATCGGTCAAAGCTGCAAGATCACGCTGTAGCGCTCGACGTTTGAGCGGACAATGGCCCATGTGACAGCACGGGCAGCCAAACCTCTCGCCGCGGCGGCCATCGCCCAACTCGAGTCCGACGGGGTCGCCACCCTCATCGGCACCGTCGTCAACGCCGCCGGGCTCACGCACGCCAAAACCATCCCGCTGCGCAGGATGGGTACGTTCGCCGACCCCGGGCTCGGGGCCAGCCCGGTCTGGCATGTGTTCACGATCGACCAGACCGGCATCGCGTTCGCCGACTCCCTCGGGGTGGTCGGCGATCAGCGGATCAGAATCGACCTGAGCGCGCTCCGCATCCTCGGTGATGGATTGGCCTGGGCACCCGGTGCATTCTTCGACCAGGAAGGTAACCGCGATCCCTACTGCAGCCGCGGCGTCCTCGACAGCGTCGAGACCCGACTCGCCCAAGCCGGGATCGATGCGCTGGTCGGTCACGAGCTGGAATTCGTCCTCGTCGGGGACGACGGCAGCGCGTTGCCCGCCCACCTGTGGGCTCAGTACGGGCTCGCCGGCGTGCTCGAATTCGAGGGCTTCGTGCGCGACGTCACCGATGCCGCCACCGCGTCCGGGCTTTCCATCGAGCAGTTCCATCCCGAATACGGGGTGAACCAGTTCGAGATCTCGTTGACACCGCAGCGCCCGACAGCGGCCGCCGACCAGCTGATCCTGATGCGCATCATCGTCGGCAGGGTGGCGCGCCGATACGGTCTGCGCGTCAGTCTGTCACCGGTGCCCTTCGCTGGCAGCGTCGGATCCGGTGCACACCAACACTTCTCGCTGCAGAAGGGAGAACAGCCGCTGTTCTCCGGCGGCACAGGCGCGCGCGGCATGACGTCGGAAGGGGAGTCGGCGGTAGCGGGCCTGGTGTCGGGGCTGGCCGAAGCCCAGGGTGTGCTGTGCGGATCGATACTGTCCAGACTACGGATCCAACCCGGCCACTGGTCGGGCGCGTATGTGTGCTGGGGTGCCGAAAACCGGGAAGCGGCAGTGCGATTCCTCGTCGGCGGCAACAGCAATCCGCACGGCGCGAACGTCGAAGTGAAGGTGATCGACCCGTCGGCGAACCCCTATTTCGCCACCGCGACGATTCTCGGACTGGCACTCGACGGCATTGCGCAGGGGCTCACGCTGCCGCCCGAGACGGCGGTGGACCCGTCGTCGCTGAGCGCCGAAGAGCGTTCAGCGGCCGGGATCGCCGTTCTGCCGACGAGCCAGGCCGACGCGCTCGACGCGCTCGACGGCTCCGCCCGGATGCGGCGCATCCTCGGCGATCAGGCGGTCGACTCCGTCCTGGCCGTACGCCGCTACGAACTACAGAACTTTTCCGACCTCGACGACGCACGACTGGCCGAGAAGTTCCGGATGGCCTGGAGTGTCTGACCGGAGACGGTGGAGTCAGACGAGGTGCGAGGCGTCGTAAACCCACGACGTGTCGACCGAGGCCAGACCTTCGGTGTATGACGGTGGGGCCGCGGACAGCAGCGTGTTGAAGTCCGAATAGTCCTTCCACAACGTGATCTTGCCGTCCTCGACCCGGTGCACCGTGACAAACGGCAACCGCACGGTTTCGCCGCTGGGCCAAACCCAGGTTTCCGAATGCTCGTATACGACGTCGGCACCGTTAGTCAGCAGCAGTCCGTCGTGGTTGACGTAGGACGACAACGACTCGAGCCCGATCTTGAGGCGGGTGACGATGTCCTCCGGCCCACGAGCCGACACCGCGGGCATCGGCATGTCGACGTACAGACAGTCGTCCGACAGATACGTCTTCAGCGACTCCCAGTCGCGGTCCGACAGCGACTTCCACATCCCCAGCACGATTTGTTCAGCGGTCACGCAGACATCGAACAGGCCGCGCCGCAGAGGTGTCAATGCAAACGGCGCCCGGTCACGCCCATCCGTCGGGCCTGCGGCCGTCGACATCGGTGAAGCCGTACTCGCGCGCCAGCTCGGCCGACGTCACCGACTGCTGATTCCACCGCACGCGATCCTCGTCGGCGGCGATGGCAGCGACGCCTCTTCCGACGAAGCGTGGCGATTCCGATTCGGCGAAACCCGGTGGCGCGGTGGGTAACCCGTTGCCTCGATCGGCATCGAGTGCGGTGCGCCAGTTGGCTTCGGTGACCCCCCAGTTGTCGAGCATCATCTCCGAACGCAGCCAACCCGGCGTCACGGCGACCGCGGTGGCGCCGTAGCGCTGCAATTCGTGTCCGTGTGCGAACGCCAACCGGTTCACCGCGGACTTCGCCAGGTCGTAGAACACCGAGAGCCGAAAGTTTTGTTCGTTGTACTCGCGGGTGCCGTCAGTCACCTCGACGAGAAGACCACCGGGCCGCTCGACGAGCAACGGATGCAGGCAGTGCGACGTGATCAGGTGGGTGTCGACGCCCAGGCGCAGAATCCGGAGACCGTCGTAGAGGTCGTGCTCCCAGATCGGCCGATTCCACGTCGGCGGCGGACCTTTGAGCAACTCGGCGCCCCAGATGTCGTTGACCAGGATATCGAGCCGGCCGTAGTCGGCCCGAATCCGGTGTGCCAGGGCGCGCACCTCGTCGGGGTCGAGATGATCGACTTGGACGGCCACACCCTCACCGCCGAGTTCGCCGACGAGCGCGGCGGTCTCCTCGATGGTCTCGGGCCGGTCGTAATCGGAGACCTTGCCCCCCGAGATCGAAGTGCGCCCGGTGCACACCACGGTGGCGCCCGCCTCACCGAGTGCGGCGGCGATGCCGCGGCCCGCACCGCGCGTGGCGCCCGCCACGACAGCGACCCGCCCGCGCAGCGGCTGGGCCGGCACCGGCTTCATCGCCCGAGTATCGCCGAAACGACGCGCGTCTGCCCGAGCATGCACAACAGGGGCATACTCGCGAGGGTGACCCCGCTACAGCGATACATCGCAGAGGAAATCGCCACCGACCACGTCGACGGGTTGCTGTCCAGGCGCGAGGCGCTGCGCAGGCTCGCGCTCCTCGGCATCGGCACCGCCGCTGCGTCGGCACTCATCGCCGCGTGCGGCGACAAGAAGACGACGACGGATGCGCCGGCCACCTCGACGGGGGCGGCGACATCCAGCGCGGCGACCACCCCGACCGCCCCGCCACCCGGCTCTGCCGACGCGCTACCCACCGCACCGGTCACCTGGGCGGGACCACACGGTGAGCTCCAGGCCGCCTGGGCCGAGGCGCCGAACGCCCGCGGCGGGGTGCTCGTCATCCATGAGAACAAGGGTCTCAACGACTGGGTTCGATCGGTCGCGGGGCGCTTCGCCGGGATCGGGTACTCGGCGCTTGCCATCGATCTGTTGTCGGCGCAGGGCGGCACCGGCAAATTCGCCGATCCCGCCGCGGCGACGGCCGCACTGGGGAACATCGGCGACGAACAGTTCGTCGCCGATCTCAAATCCGGTGTCGGCGAACTCCAGCGGCGCGTTCCGGACAAGAAGCTCGCCGCGGTCGGATTCTGCATGGGCGGCGGGCTGGTGTGGCGACTGCTCGCCGCGGGTTCACCCGAATTGGCGGCAGCTGTCCCGTTCTACGGCCCCGCTCCAGACGATCCGGACTTCTCCGGATCAAAGGATGTCGCGGTGCTCGCCTTCTACGGTGCACTCGATGATCGGGTGAACAAAACGGAGCCCGCCGCCAGAGCCGCGCTGGAGAAAGCGGGTCTGGTACACGAGCTGGTCACCGAACCCGAAGCCAACCACGCGTTTTTCAACGACACGAACCCCGACCGCTACAACCCGGCCGCGGCCGAGGACGCGTGGCGCCGCGTGGGCGACTGGTTCGGCCGCTACGTCGTCTGACCGCCCGTTCACGGCGCGTTAAGACCCCGGTCGCGGAGTCGTCGGCGCCGGAACAGACCTGGCCGTTGAAATCTCTGTATGCGGATAGTTCAGGTCGCCAACTTCTACGGGCCGCGATCGGGCGGGCTGCGCACCGCGGTCGACCGGCTCGGTGCCGAATACTCGGCCAGCGGCCACGACGTGTACCTCGTCGTGCCGGGCCGACACGACGAGACTGTCGAGCTGCCGACGGGTGTCACCCGGATCTGTCTGCCCGCTCGCGGGATTCCGTTCACCGGCGGCTACCGTGCAGTGTCGCCGAGGCCGGTGCGGAGTCTGCTCGCGCGGCTCGCGCCCGATGCGGTCGAGGTGTCCGACCGGCTGACGCTTCGCTCACTCGGACGGTGGGGCCGCGCGCACGGAGTGGCCACGGTGATGATCTCCCACGAGCGGCTCGATCGCCTAGTGGGGCAGGTCCTACCGCGCCAGATCGCGCGCGGCATCGCCGACATCGCCAACCGGAGGACGGCAGCCGACTATGACGCGGTCGTCTGCACGACCGCGTTCGCCCGCGCCGAGTTCGACCGGATCCACGCCGCGAACGCGATCACGGTGCCGCTCGGCGTCGACCTCGACCAGTTCCACCCGCGGCGCCGCTCCGAGTCGGTGCGGCGACGGTGGGCGCAACGTGAACAGCTGCTGCTCGTGCACTGCGGTCGGCTGTCGGTCGAAAAACACGCGCACAGAAGCATCGACGCCCTTGGGGCACTGCGGCATACGGGTGTCGACGCACGGCTGGTGGTGGTCGGGGAGGGGCCATTGCGGGCGCGACTGGAACGACAGGCCGCGCGGTTGCCGGTCGCCTTCACCGGATACATCGGCTGCCGCGACACGGTCGCGACGATCCTGGCGGCAGCCGACGTCGCGTTGGCCCCCGGACCGCACGAGACGTTCGGGCTCGCTGCGCTCGAGGCGCTTGCGTGCGGCACCCCCGCGGTGGTGTCGCAGACATCCGCGCTCGCCGAGATCCTCACCACCGACTGCGGCGCGACCGCAGGCAACGATCCGCGGGCGATCGCGCATGCCGTGTCGTCGATCATCCGCAGGCCGGAATCCTCGCGTAGGCTCGCTGCGCGACGCCGCGCCGAGCAGTTCACCTGGTCGCGTGCCGCGGCGGGCATGCTCGCCGCTCTCGGCGCAACATGACGCGCCGAGTCCCGTCACGCTGTGCCTGCTCATCGGGGAGAAAGCCGGCTTGAACCGGGGCGCACCCAGAATCGTGTTGCGTGCGGACGAAGAGACAGGGGAACCCCGATGGTGAGAACGAAGAACACGTATTCGGTTGTCGCGGCGATGATGTTGCTCGCGTTCGTCGTTGTCGCGTGCGGCGGATCGACCGACGGCGGCCAACCGACCGCCGCTGCAACCGCCTCCGCCACGAACGACAGCCCGGCGCCTGCGTCCGGCGCGGCGATCACGATCGAGAACATGGCGTTCGGTCAGCCGCTCACAGTCGCACCGGGAACAACTGTCACGATCTCCAACCTCGACACAGTCGAACATTCCGTGACGTCACAGACGGCGGGCGCGTTCGACGTGCACGTCGACGGCAAGCAGAAGAAGACGCTCGTCGCGCCGACCCAGCCGGGCGCATATCCGTTCTACTGCGTCTATCACCCGTCGATGAAGGGCACGCTGATCGTGTCATAGCCGCGTTTAGAGCAGGCCGGCCGCGGGCATTCACCGGCGATGGTTGATACGCCCGCCGTGCTGTTCGACGTCGACGGCACCCTGGTGGACTCCAATTACCTTCACGTGTACTCCTGGATCCGGGCGTTCGACGACGTCGGCATCGCGGTCGAGGCATGGCGGATTCACCGCTCGATCGGCATGGACGGTGACCATCTGGTCGACACGTTGTCCGACGGCGCCGACGACGAGATACAGCACCGCCTCAAGGATCTGCATCTGCGTTACCTGAAAGAGAGCGCCCCGCTGTTGCGACCGCTTCCGGGTGCGCGCGAGCTTCTGCAACGCATTCGCTCGCTCGGTCTGCAGGTCGTGCTGGCCAGTTCGGCGAGCGAAGAGGAACTGGCGATGTCGCGCGACGTGCTCGAGTGCGACGATCTCATTTCGGCCGCCACATCGTCGAAGGACGTCGAAGTCGCCAAGCCCGAACCCTCGATCATCGAAACAGCCATGGAGCGGGTCGGTGTCGACGCCGAACACAGCGTCTATGTCGGCGACGCGGTGTGGGACGTCATCGCCTGTGGGCGCGCGGGCGTCCCTGCCATCGGCCTCCTCAGCGGTGGAGTATCTCAGGCGGAGCTCGAAAAGGCGGGCGCTGAAAGCGTTTTCGAGAATCCGGGCGATCTGGCGGACCACCTCGACGACACCAGCATCGCGCAACTGTCGAAGCACTGATCACGACGATCGTTCCGGAAATCGCTTGAAACCGCCGACGTCAAAGGCCTAGTTGGGAGTCCAAGCGACAGGCAGCCTCTTGATGCCGTGGATGAACGCGGAGTGCAGCCGATCCGGTTCTTCGGTGGCGGTGAGGTCGGGCAGCCGCCGATGCAGTTCGGAGAACGCCATCGTGATCTCGCGCCGTGCGAGGTTGGCGCCCAGGCAGAAGTGCGCCCCTCCGCCGCCGAAACCCACGTGCGGGTTCGGGTGACGGCGTACGTCGAAGGTCCACGGATCGGCGAATTTCGACTCGTCACGGTTGGCCGACCCGTACCAGAGGGTGACCTTGTCACCCGCTGCCAGTCGGACGCCGCCCAGCTCGACGTCGCGAGTGGTCGTGCGTCGCATGTACGCCACCGGTGACGCCCACCGCACGATCTCCTCGACCGCCGTCGGCGCTATCGCGTCGTAATCGTTCCACCACCGGTCGCGCTGCTCGGGATAGCGGCTCAGCGCCAGCACTCCATGACTTATCGCGTTGCGCGTCGTTTCGTTGCCTGCCACCACCAACAGAATGAAGAACGAGGCGACCTCCGCCGACGTCAGCCGCTCACCGTCGAGCTCGGCCTGCACGAGGCTGGTCGTCAGATCGTCGTCCGGAGCGCTCCTCCTGTCGTCGGCCAGCGCCGTCGCGTAGGCGCCGATGTCGACGGCGACCTGGTAGAACTCGTTGAAGTCGGTGGCGATGTCAGGGTCGCCGAAACCCAGGATCACGTTGGTCCAGCCGAAAATCCGCTCGTGGTCTGATTCCGGGATGCCCATCAGGTCGCAGATGATCTGCAGAGGAAGGGGACCGGCCAGGTCGGCGACGATCTCGCCGGTGCCGTCGGGGTTGTCTTTCACCATTTCATCCACCAGGCGGCGCGCTCGGTCCCGCACCGAATCCTCCAGCAACGCCAGCACGCGCGGGGTGAAGGCACTGCGGACGATGTTGCGCAGCCTGGTGTGCCGGGGATCGTCCATGGCGATCATCGAGCCGAAGTACTCGGCCAACTCGGGGGTTTGGTCCCCGATCGTGATGCCGCCTGCGGAGCTGAACACCTCGGGGTGGCGACTGACGTAGAAGACGTCGTCGTGGCGGGTCACTGCCCAGTGCCCGGCGCCGGGGGTGAACTCCTCGCCGATGAACGACTCGTGGAACGACACCGGCGCTTCGCGGCGCAGCGTGGCGAAGGCGCCGTCGCGCACGTCGTCGTCGAGACCCCAGAAGTCCCATGACGAGAGGTTGACCTCGGACAACGGAATCTCACGGGGAACGGCGCCGTTCACCCGGGTCGCGATACCCACATCAGGAGTCTACGGACGCGCCTCGTGTCCTTGGCGTCCCTGTGTCCGCCGGCGTTCCTTCATCTCCGCTTCGAAGACGTGCCGCACACCGTTCTGCAACCCGTCGCGGATGCGTTGCTCGTGACCGTGCAGCACCGTCCAGTAGTTGTCGTCGAAGTCCTCGACGATCTGGAACGTCCAGCGCCCGTACAGCACGTTGCGGCCCACCATGTCGGTTTCGAGGCGGTCGGCCTCCTCGTCGTGACCGGCGGCGCGCAATTTGTCACAGGCTTCGCCGAGAAGCAGGTCGGCGCGACCCATCAGCTGGTGAAACGAGTACAGATGTCCGCGCGCGCGTTCGACGTACTCGACCGCTTCCGACACCGTGCCGACCGCATCGACGGTGTCGTCGCTCACGCCGTCGGGTCGGCGGCCGCAGCCGCCGTCTGATTCCATCTCTTCACTCACCGCGAGCAAGTACCCGGGTTGCCCCGCAGGCAATCGCCTGCGGAGCCGAACCGGCGCGTGATAGCACTTCAAGTCGTGCGCAACCCACATGCCGGACAGCCGTTCACCACGTCCGACGACGAGATCGCCGAGGCCCTTCTCGACGTCAGTGTTCCCACGCTGATGCTGTCGCTGGTGCACATGTCCGGTGACCCCGAGTTGATCCGCGGCGAGCACAGGCCTGCGGGCCTGTTCCTGAACGAGGTGCAGGGTTTCATGTCCGAGGAGGACAAGGCCGCCGTTCGTGCCGTCGCACTGCGAGTCATCGCGGACTACCGCGACCGTGGCTGCCCCGAGCCAGCACCGATCGGCGAGGAACTGCTGCACGAGATGATGAACTGGCTGGTCTGCGAGCAGGTGCCGGACGAATACGTGCCGATGCTGCTCGAGGAGATGGAACTCGACGGCCGCGACGCAAGGCTCGTGCCGTCCACAGGCAACGCAGACGAGTTTCCCGTCGTCGTCATCGGCTGCGGTGAGTCGGGTCTGCTTGCCGGAATCCGCTTGAGGGAGGCGGGCATTCCGTTCACCATCGTCGAGAAGAACGCGGGCGTCGGCGGCACGTGGTACCAGAACACCTACCCCGGCGCCCGCGTCGACGTGCCCAACCACTTCTACTGTTACAGTTTCGAGCCGACCGACCAGTGGACGCACTTCTTCGCCGAACAGCCCGAACTACAGGCCTATTTCGAGCGCGTGATGGACAAGCACGACATCGGATGCCACGTCCGATGGGAGACCGAGGTCGTCGAGGCGGCGTGGAACGACGACACCGCGTCATGGAGTGTCAGCGCCCGGGATCGCACCGGGACGGTGACGGTGATGAACGCGCGGGCGGTGATCAGTGCGGTGGGCCAGCTCGACCGCGCCCACATACCCGCCATCGACGGTCGGCACGACTTCACCGGCCCAACCTTTCACTCCAGCGCGTGGGACCACTCGGTTGACCTCAGGGGCAAGCGGGTCGCGATGATCGGCGCGGGTGCAAGCGGGTTTCAGATCGCACCGGCGATCGCACAGGATGTCCAGCAACTCACGGTATTTCAGCGCACCGCGCAGTGGATGTTTCGCAATCCGAGTTATCACGACGAAGTCGGCCCCGGTGTGCAGTGGGCGCTGCGCCATCTGCCCTTCTACGGCCGCTGGTACCGCTTTCTGCTGTTCTGGCCGTGGTGCGACAAGGGACTCGACGTGGCACGGGTCGACCCCGACTACCCGGATCAGCAGAACGCGATCAACGAGCTCAGCGAAGCCACCCGAATAATGTTCACCGACTGGATAATCAGCCAGGTCGGCGAGGACCGCGAGCTGCAGGCCAAGGTGGTGCCGGATTATCCGGCAACCGGCAAACGAACGCTTCAGGACAACGGCAGCTGGCTCAGGACGCTGACGCGGGACAACGTCGAACTCGTCCGGACCCCGATCGACCATCTCGAAGCCGACGCGGTCGTCACCGAGGACGGCGCCCGGCACCCGGCCGATGTCATCGTGTACGCCACCGGCTTCGAACACACGAAACTCCTGTGGCCCATGACTATTCGCGGACGGGGAGGGGAGATCCTCAGCGAGCGTTGGGGGGAGCGGCCGTCGGCGTACCTGGGCATCACGGTTCCCGGCTACCCGAATTTCTTCTGCATGAACGGCCCCGGCACCTGGCTGGCCAGCGGTGGCAGCCTGATCTTTCACTCCGAGTGCCAGATGCGCTACATCACGCAGTGTCTGGAGATGCTCGTCTCCGGTGGACACAGGACGATGGAGCCTACCGTCGAGAAGACGACGGACTGGCATGAGCGCAGCCAGGCCGAGATGGCCACGATGGTGTGGTCACAGCCGTCCATCAAGCACTCCTACTTCAAGAACAGCCATGGCGAGGTGCACACGCTCAGCCCGTGGCGCCTCGTCGACTATTGGGCCTGGACCCGCGAACCGGACCCCGACGACTTCGTCTTCACCTGACGCTCAGGTCAGCGCCCAACCCATGTTCGTTGCGAAGGTTCGCGCATCGTCGGAGATCGTGCCGAGCTCATGGCTGCGCTGGATGTAACCCTGCAGCATCGTCAGGAAGTTCATCGGGTTGTATGCGTCCTCTTCGAAGCTCCACTGTCCATCGCCCGCGTAGTGCAGCACGGTGATGACGCCCGCCCCGTGCACGCTGCCGTCGCCGGGATCGCGCATCGTGTTGATGTTCTTGAAGATGACCCAGCCCTTGTCGACGTCGATCGAGTACCACTCCACCGGATAGGTCGGCATCTCACTGCCGGGGAAGGTGTTCATCGTCGACACGATCCATTCCCGGATGTTCTCGCGGCCCTCCATGTTGCCCAGCGCGTGCTCGACGTACTTCGCGTCCTCGGTGAAGTGGTCGGCGTAACCGGACCAGTCCCAGGTCTTACCGACCTCGACGACGGCCTCCTGGTACCGGGCCCACGCCTGTTCGAGCTCATCACGTGACCAACGACCCATGACATCACTCCTTCGTCTCGCCGGGCAGAGCGCAGACTCGTTGTACCAGTGCGCCGTTCACGCCGCTGCGAAATCACAACACGATCCGGGTGCGTTCCCGCGACCGACCGGGATTTCCACAAGTGCCGCCGCAACGTCTGTCGGTCGCAGCTGGTGTCATGTACCGCCACGATACTGTCGGTGGGTGACGCTGCGGATGGATCCTCAAGTGAAGGCGAGGATGACCGCACTCACCGACGCACTGGGGCCGGGCGTAGAGGCGCCGGTGGGCGACGTCGAGGCGCGCAGACGGAGCGGTCACCGGATGATGGACCACATCGCCGCGACCGCCGCGCCGGTCGACGGCGTCGACGCCGAACCCGTCCTGCTGCCCGGTAGTGCCGGTGCCGACCTGAGTGCGACGTGGTATCGCAGTTCGACCGCAGAGCCGCCGGGCAGCGCGGCGCTCTATCTGCACGGCGGCGGCATGATCTACAGCCTGGAGCAGATGGGGCCGATCTACGACCTCCTCGTCCGGCGCTATGTCGCCGCTTCGGCGGTGCCGATGCTCGTCGTCGACTACCGCGTCGCACCCGAGCACCCCGACCCGACACCTGTGCAGGATTGCTACGCCGGCTTGGTCTGGTTGGCCGGACAGTGCGATGCCATGGGTTTCGACCCCGGCCGGCTCGCGGTGATGGGCGACAGCGCAGGCGGCGGGCTCGCCGCAGGCGTCTGCTTGCTGGCCCGCGACCTCGGCGGTCCCGCCGTGGCTGAGCAACTGCTCATCTATCCGATGCTCGATGATCGTTCTGGCCCGCCGGACTCCTCCCTGACAGAACATCTGACCTGGACATACGACGACAACCTGACTGGCTGGGGAGCGCTGCTCGGAGCGAAAGAAGTTGGCGCTGAAGGCGTGTCAGCCTATGCGGCGCCTGCGCGCGCGACCGATCTGGCGGGGTTGCCCCCCACCTACATCGACGTCGGCGACCTGGACATCTTCCGCGACGAGGACATCGACTACGCCCGCAGGCTCGCCGGCGCAGGCGTGCCGACCGAGTTCCATCTCCACCCCGGCTGCCCACATGCCTTCGAGACGCTTGCATACGGCACAGACGTGGCGGCGCGCGCGCTCGACGACCGTGTGCGCCGGCTTCGAGCACTGTGATCACCAACAGGTAACGGACACTCAGCGGCCCTCGATAACAAGGGTGGGGTCATGGCTTGCGCTCATCGCCACGTCAGGCAAGCCGAGGGGATGAACAGTGACGCACCCGGCGTCGGAAGAGGTGGGAATCATTCGGCGTCCGCGTCACCCCAGCTAGGAGTTGAGGATGAAACTCGCAAGGACAGTGGTCAACGCGATGGTCGTCGCTGCGCTCGGCTTAGGGGCAGTCGGGCTCGGCACGGGTGTGGCGTCGGCCAAACCGCGGCACGACATCGATCGGCCGTGCTTCCCGTTCTGTGAGAACAGGCACGACTGGAACGACTTCGAGCGCGGTCCCGGACAGTGGGACAAGGGTCCGTGGTGGGCCAACAACCGCCACGACTGGTGGGACGACCGCCAGGGTCCGCCGCCGTGGGGCTGGGGTCCGCCGCCGGCCTATCAGTGGGCCGGTGGGCCCCCGCGGCCGTTCAACTACTGGGGCTATGACGTCAACCCGGTCTGGGATGACGGCTTCCACCAGTGGGGCATCTGGCTGTTCGGGCTCTGGATCCCGATCATCGGGATCGGCGTCACCTGACAAGGCCCGCGCCGTGACCACTGCCGTCCTGCTTCGTGCGGGGCGGCAGTCGTCATCTGGACTCGACGATGGCCGTGATTCGTTCCAGGGTCTTGCGCATGTCGCGTTTGTTCCGCCGGGTGCGCGGTTCGCCGCCGAGGACCGAAGAAGAGGGGTGCGGGTACACGCCAGGTTTGCGACGTGTTGAACCAGGGCACCTCCGATCCCGTGTGAAGGGTGTCACCCGTGTCATGTCTGCCTGTCGTGGGTGGCGCTTTCGGTCTCAGGGAGGAGCCGTCATGACCCGTTCTCTTGTCCGCGTATTCAGGTCGCTTGCCGTCGCGTTGACCACCGCGGTCGTGGCGCTGATGGTGGTCGCGCCACCCGCTGCGCTCGCGGACGACCGCCTCGACTTCACCGGCACCACGCTCAGCGGGACGCCGTTCAACGGCGCGACGCTGCAGGGTAAGCCGGCAGTGCTGTGGTTCTGGACGCCCTGGTGCCCGTTCTGCAACGCCGAGGCGCCGTCGGTGAGCAGCGTGGCGGCGGCCAACCCCGCGGTCACCTTCGTCGGTGTGGCGGCCCGCTCGGACGTCGCCGCCATGCAGGGGTTCGTGTCGAAATACAACCTGAACTTCACCAACCTCAACGACGCCGACGGCGCGATCTGGGCGCGCTACAACGTGCCGTGGCAGCCGGCGTACGTGTTCTACCGGGCCGACGGCACGTCGACATTCGTGAACAACCCGACCTCGGCCATGCCGCAGCAGGAACTGCAGGAGCGGGTCTCGGCGCTCACCGCCTAGCCGCGTCGAGGGTGCAGCAGGATCTGATCGGACTGGCGTTCGCCGCCGGGTTGGTGGCTGCGTTGAACCCGTGCGGCTTCGCGATGCTGCCCGCCTACCTCGCACTTGTGGTGCGAAGCGACACCGTAGGTACAGGCACCGTAAGAGCCGTCGGGCGAGCGGCGGCCGCGACCGCAGCCATGACGCTGGGCTTCCTCACGGTGTTCGGCGCCTTCGGGCTGCTGACCGTATCGGTGGCGTCGACGGTCCAGCGCTACCTGCCGTACGTGACGACGGTCGTGGGCGCTGCACTCGTCGTGGCGGGCTTGGTGCTGCTGACCGGACGAGACCTCACCCTGGCACGGTCGGAACGCCTGGCTCGCAGTGGGTCGTGGGCACCGACGCGGCGACTCGGGTCGATGTTCGGCTACGGCGTCGGGTACGCAGTGGCCTCGCTGTCGTGCACCGTCGGCCCGTTCCTCGCGGTGACCGGCGCCGGAGTCGGTGCGACGTCGATCGCCGGGCGCTTGTGGATATACCTGGCCTATGCGGCCGGCTTCGCCTTGATCATCGGCGCACTCGCGGTGGCGGCCGCCTTCGCGGGTTCGGCCCTCGTCGACCGGATGCGACGAATTCTGCCGTATGCCAACAGGATCGGCGGTGCGGTACTGGTGCTGGTCGGTCTGTATGTCGCTTACTACGGCTTCTACGAGGTCAGGCTGTTCCACGCCGGCGGCAGCCCCACCGATCCGGTGATCGCCGCGGCGGGCCGGGTTCAGGGGGCGGTCGCGGGATGGGTGCACCGGCACGGCGCGTGGCCGTGGACGGGCCTGCTCGCCGCTCTGTTGGTCGCGGCGGTCACGTTGGCCTGGTGTAGGAGACGGTCCCGCGCAGGTCGGGCCACGGCGGGCGGCGAACCATAGCCAGCGTGGCGAAGGTGGCGGCCACCAGACCGATGAGCTCGCCCATCAGCGCTATCCGGGTCTGGTCGACCGCAGGAACCCAGGTCGCCTCGCCGTTTCTGATGACGAAGACCCCGGCGGGCCTCGCGTTCATGCGCAGGCCGCTGTCAGGGCCGTCAGGTGCGCCGGGGCCACCCCGCCGACGCACCTTGGCCACCGGCACCACCGTTGTGCCGTCGGCGATTTCATACGGCTGCCCGTACACCTGGGCTGCGGTTGGGTCAGGCACGATCGAGTCGACGGCGTCGCGAAGCCTCATGGTTCCCTTTCGTTCGATGATTTCGTCCTTCACCAGGGGTCAGACAGGGTGACTGTCCCACGAACAGGAGAACGACATGGTGATAGTGGCAGGCCACATCATTGTCGGCGGTGGTATGCGTGACGACTACCTGGCAAACTGCACCGCGGTCGTCGAGCAGGCCCGATCGACACCGGGCTGTCGGGACTTCGCGATCTCGGCCGATTTGCTCGACCCGGCTCGCGTGAACGTTTTCGAACGCTGGGACTCTCGAGAGTGTGTCGAAGCATTTCGCGGTGACGGACCGTCCGCAGACCAGTCAGCCGGGATCGTCACGGCGTCGGTGTCTGAATACGACGTCGCCGGAGAACGCGAACTCACATGAGCGGCCAGCAACGTCGCAGGTCCAGTCAAAGACCAGTTGGTGGAAATTCCTCATCGCGGTAGCAACAGAGTCATAGACTCGGTTGGCAGCGGCGCCGATTCAGCCATCCACCGTGGCGCCCACGTCACAGGACCGGAGACAGCAATGACCGTCTCGACTTCCCAGCCCGCCACCGTCAGCAGCCTGCTGCGCGAACTCGGCCTGTCGCATGCGTGCGTCGAGAAGACGAGGGTCGCACTGGGGGCATGGCTGTCATCACACGAGCCCGACCGCAGGCTACGACTGAGCCTGCGAGAGAACGGCTACGGCCTGCTGCTCCAGGACATCGACGACAAACATCCCCACCCGGATCGCACGAACTGATCAGCGGTCGAACTCGTCGTCCACCACCGGGACGACGGTCGCCTGCTCGATCAGATCCGCCTCGTTCGCGTCCGTCTTGCGCGCCGCGTTGACTTGCGAGGGGTCGAGGCCGGCTTCCTCATCGTCGACCTCGACCGGAATGTCGTCGGGTTGGGTCATGACCCGATTGTCCCCTAAGTCCGCCTGGATGTAACCGCCCGTCCCTTTATGGCGATATCCAATCTGTCGGGGCTTACGCACGACGGGAAGTATTCGCCATGAAATTTGTCCGCCGCCTTTCATCCGCCGCGTTCTCGGTGACGTTGTTGGCAGGTCTGCTCGGTGTTCTCGGTGTGATGCCGACTGCCGCCGCGGCACCAGAGATGCTCAGCGTGCCGTCGGCGTCGATGGGCCGCGATATCCAGGTGCAGTTCCAGGGCGGTGGGTCGCACGCCGTGTACCTGCTCGACGGCTTGCGCGCGCGCGACGACCGCAACGGCTGGGATATCGAGACCGGCGCCTTCAGTTGGTTCGACGGGTCGGGGGTCGCCGTGGTGATGCCGGTCGGCGGCATGTCGAGCTTCTACACCGACTGGTATCA